>JAUVLL010000099.1 GCA_030600745.1 Spirochaetaceae bacterium
TAGTTTCTCTTTATCAGGGAGATGAACCTGATGATTCCTATATTGAAGGTATTCAGGACCTTGCCGTTAGTGAGAATGTTGATTTGCATTTGATTTCCGGGAGAGTTTCGTCAGTTAGAATGATGAACGATGATGGAGAACGTCTGTATACCAGCAGAGATGTTCTTGTTAATGCAGATATTGCAACATTCCTTCCTAAGTGGGAGGGATTCGGAAATGCTTTCCTTGAAGCTGTTTCCTGCCGGGTTCCTGTAGTAGTGTCTACATATCTGGTTTACAAGACCGATATCAAGGGTGCGGGTTTTGATAATATTGAAATACGGGATGATTATGATGATAATGGCCTATTAAAAATACACGAATCGGTCCTTGATGAGGTCCATCTGATTCTAAATGATTCCGGGAAGATGCAGGTAATGGTGGATGGTAATTTTGAAAAAGGGAAGAAGGAATTTGGTTTTGATATGTTATCGGCAAAATTGAATGGGCTTCTCGAATCATATTCAGATGAAATTCGTGCTTCCCGCCGTCGATTGCAGAAATCCAAGAAAAGTTATGCCGTATAGCACGCTACGTCTCCAGACTCTATCATGTTGCATTTGAAACAGAAGAGGAATAGTATGATTGTATGGAAAATATTGATCAAAGCAGACAGCTGCAGTCACAAGGGAAAAGACAAAAGAGGATTATTGAATTAGTTCAGAGAGACGGGCATGTACGGGTTCCTGATTTAAGTAAATTATTGAATGTAGCGGAGATAACGATTCGAAGAGATCTGGTAATGCTTGAAAATAAAAGCCTGCTGGAAAGAACTCATGGCGGAGCTATAGCGATCAGACGGATTCATGAAGAGACAAACTACAATAGCAGATCGGATCTTGAACTGGAAAATAAGGATATTATCGCAAAATTTGCCGCTGATTTAATTGATGACGGTGATACTGTATTTATCAATGGCGGTTCCACTACGTTTCATGTTTTCAGATATATCAACAGGAAAAATGTTAAGGTTATCACAACGAATGCCGCTTGTATAAGTCAGGTAAATGAGCATCAGGGAATAGAACTGACCCTGGCGGGTGGGCTCTACACCCCAGGATCAAATACATTCAGCGGCGGATTTACAAACGATATTTTAAACCAGGTGAATGCCAACAAGGCCATACTTGGTGTTCACGGTATTAGCTGCCATTATGGATTGACGACGCCAAGACAGCACGCTGCGGAATCGACGAAAATTATGATCAACAGGACAAGAGGCGAGATCATAGTAGTTGCAGATCACCGGAAGATAGGGCTGGTTTCAGATTATGTTACGGCACCGGCGAATAGAATTACCACACTTATTACTGACTGGTTTCCTGATATTGGGTACATCAAGGATTTTCAGGAGTTGGGAATAAAGGTGATTCAGACAAGACCCCGTCCCTAGAGAATTCTGTGTTATTAGTTCTACAGGAAAATATTCCTGAAGTGAGTGTTTCTCTATGTGCTGTTTGAATGAACAATAATGTTGTTTAGTTTGATTATTCATGATCGTAATTATACATATATATGGGATATTATGATAGAAAAAGAACAATTTAATTGACAATCTGTAAATCATATGGTTTAATTATTCTATATATAATTCTTAAAGGAGAAGAAGATGGAAAAATTGAAAATGATAGTTATTGCTATGCTGATAACTGTAATTCTTCCTTTTGCAGTATTTGCAGGCGGAAGTGTAGATGTGGATGAATCTGCTACAGTTTCAATTGAGTTCTGGCATGCTATGTCAGGAGCAAGAGTTGATCTGATTCAGGGTATTGTTGATAAATTTATGGCTGAAAATCCCAATATCAAAGTTGATGTGCAGTATACAGGGTCTTATAATGATACCCTGAATAAAGTTAAATCAGCTTATAAAGCCGGGAATGCACCCGATGTTTTTCATTCATATGAAATAGGTACTCTTGGACTTATCAACAGTGGAATTATTTCACCATTGGACGAGATTGCAAAGAAGTTTAAGAGAAAGATACCCTGGGATGATTTTTTTACTCCGGTACAGAGTTATTACAAATATCAGGGTGAACACTACTCTATGCCGTTTAACTCATCAACTCCATTGATTTTTTATAATAAAACTTTTTTTAAGAAAGCAGGTCTGGATGTGGATAATCCTCCAAAAACATATGAAGATATCAGAGCTGCTGCTGTTAAATTAAAAGCTGCCGGTTATGAAAATCCTGTTACCTGGAATCTCCATTCCTGGTATTTTGAACAGATGATCTGCCTTCAGGATGAACCTTTTGTAAATGATAAAAACGGACGAAGCGGAAAACTTCCTACAGAAGTAGTTTTTAATGGCGAAGCCGGACAGAATGTTCTCAACTGGTGGATCGGAATGGAAAAAGACGGATTGTTTTTAGATGTTGGTCCGGGATGGTCTAATCATAGAGCAGCTTTTGGTTCAGGCGAAGTTGCAATAGTAATGTCTTCATCATCAGATGTAAACAGACTTACCGCAGCTCTTGAAGAAAAAGGATGGGGAATGGGTACCGGATATATCCCAAGACCTGAAGGTGCAAAGGGCGGAGTAGCTATTGGTGGCGGATCACTGTGGATGACTAATAATCATACTTCGGAAGAAGAACTTGCCGCATTAAAACTGATTACCTATATTTCTGAAGATGAGTCACAGATTGCATGGCATAAAGGAACAGGATATTTTCCGGTTCGAAAAACTGCAATGGATCAGCTTAAATCCGAAGGATGGTTTGATGAGAATCCTAATTATCTAACAGCGTTTAATCAGCTCCTGGATAGTCCTGAAACATTGAATACATCAGGCGGACTTCTGGGAATATTCCCGGAAGCAAGGGAACTTATTCAATCTGCAATTCAGGAAATGTATACAGGGAAACCTGTTAAGCAGGCACTGGATGAAGCAGCTGCAAAAGCTAATGCTTCTATTGCTGAATGGAATGAAGTAATTCAATAATCACAAACGATTTACTATTTGTGGAAGCTGCCATTATTGTGGCAGCTTCCTTTGATTGAGGATGATAATGAAACAGTCCACTTTTGATAATAAATATCTCCCTTATATTTTGCTGATACCCACATTTTTTATTCTTGTGGTTTTTCTTTTCTACCCCGCAATAGAAACTTTCAGATTAAGTTTTTTCAAAATACATCCATGGACAGGCGCTGAGAAATTTGCCGGATTTTATAATTTTGTAAAAATATTTACTAATAGGGATTATTTAAGAAGTTTTATACTTTCTGCTTTTTTTGCCCTGATAGTAATTGCTGCGGGACTTTTTTTAAGTCTTTTAATTGCTTTACTATTAAATCAGAAAATTAAAGGAATGCGTTTTTATCGTTCTCTTTTAATATGGCCTTATGCTTTGTCTCCGGCAATTGCCGGTGCATTGTTTAATTTTTTGTTTAATCCGGCCAATGGTGTATTGTGCTATTTTACCGGGTTCCGTACGTGGCTTACTAATGGGAATACAGCAATAATAGTAGTTATAATTGCAGCGGTATGGAAGAACCTTGGATATAATATAATTTTTTATCTAACATCATTACGTAATGTCCCCGGAGCAGCACTTGAGTCGGCATCGATAGATGGAGCAGGTTCGGTAAAAAAATTCATCTATATTACATTTGCTTTTCTTTCACCTACAACTTTTTTTCTTTTTGTTATGAATACCATATATGCATATTTTGCAAGTTTCGGTTTAATAGATGTATTAACAGAGGGCGGACCATCCGGTTCTACAAAGATACTCATCTATTACCTTTATAAAGATTTCTTTGTTCACTCCAAGATAGGGTATGCAGCGGCTGAGAGTCTTGTATTATTCAGCCTTGTTGTTGGAGTTACAGCACTTCAGTTCCGGACAGCCGGGAAAAAGGTTCATTATCAATAACAGACAGGAGTCAACTATGCGTCAGACAAAAAATAAAATTATGGGTATACATCTATTATTAATAATGAGTGTTTTAATTATCAGTCTTCCTGTTATTTTAGCTTTAATAATCAGTACGCAGACAGAAGCACAGGTTATGTCATATCCACCTGGATTAATTCCAGGTACAAATATGGTAAATAATTATATTGCAGCATGGAATGGAGTTAATCTTGGGCGAATGATTATTAATTCAACGATTATTGCTTTCGGTGTAATTTTTGGTAAAGTTACAATGAGTCTATTGGCGGCTTTTGCTTTTACACATTTTGAATTTAAAGGGAGAAACTTCCTTTTTGGTGCTATTCTGGTAACTCTGCTTCTTCCTGTCCCGGTAAGAATAGTGGCTCTTTTCGATGTTATACGGAGTATGCATTGGATAGATACTTATGCGGGTTTAATTATTCCTTTCTGGGCAAGTGCTACAAGCATTTTTATCCTTATTCAGAGATTTAAAACAGTTCCTTCTGAACTAATTGATGCATCAAAGATGGATGGTTGTACTCCAATGCAGTATTTTTTTAAAGTACTGCTTCCTCTTACCAGGAGTACAATAGGGGCTTTGGTAGTCATTAACTTTATCTACATATGGAATCAATATTTATGGCCTCTGATGGCTACAAATTCAAAGGAGATGCGTGTAGTTCAGGTTGGTATCAAGATGCTTATGAGTACGGAATCTACAAATAACTGGGGTGTAATAATGGCCGGCGTTATTATAACAATGATTCCACCCCTGTTTGTATTTGTTGTAATGCAGGAAAGTTTTATGAAGGGCTTTGCTTTACAGAGTGAGAAATAATTTATAAAGGGACATATCTCCGTCTTTGATATAAATACAGGGAAAGTTAAATGAAAAATGAGCTTATTGCTGAAATGGAGGAAGCTGTCCTTACTTTAAAGAACTATCCTTCTAAAAAAATCATTCTGTTCCATCATAATGATACGGATGGGCTTACATCGGGAACAATACTTTTAAATGCTTTCGAGGCAGCAGAATATAGTGTATCACGGTTTTCTTTGGAAAAGCCATATCCTCAGGTTCTGGAAAAGGTTTTTTCCGAAAGCGGGAAGATCATAATATTTACAGATTTTGCAGGCAGGATTGCACCAATAATTGCTAAATTAAATAACAGTAGGAATTTAGTATTAATAATTGATCATCATCCCGCAGAAGAATCCGGGGATGATAATGTTATAAATCTGGATGGAGAACTTTTTGGTCTTAAGGGTGATCGTGATATTTCTGCATCTGCAACATGCTTTCTTTTTACACAGATTTTGTTTGAAAGTATTGGTATGAATGCTGATTCCTTATCCCATCTTGGAGCCCTTGGTGCAATTGGAGATGGATTCCTGGTGGATGGAGTTCTTTCGGGTGTAAACAGAGAAGTTATGCAAATTGCACAGAAACAGGGGCTTATTAGAGTTGTTAAAAAGAATACCGGCGAAGATTACTTCATTATACTGAATGGTATTGAATACAATACTACTGATATTTGTATAGCACTGGATACTTTGGGAGGTGTGGGATACTACCAGAATGGTACTGCTCTGGGGATTGAGCTCTGTCAAAAGGGTATAACACCAGCACTTAAAAAGTTAATTGATGAGCTTAATATAAAAAAAGAAGATATATTTACCAGGGAAATTGAGACCCTTAAAAAAGAAATTAAGACAACGAAAAATCTAAACTGGTTTAATGCTGGAGACAGATTTCAACCTATGGGCGTTAAAATGATAGGCGTTTTCTGCAATATAATTAAAAACATGGATTTTCTTGATAAAACTAAATATCTTGCCGGATTTCAAACAGTACCGAACGAAGTCCCGGGATTTGGTGAAATAGAGTTTAATTCTACAAAGATATCCATGAGGGTATCTGATTTTCTTACAGAGAAGATCAGAAGCGGATCTGCTCCGGGACTAAGCAGTTTCCTGCCCGCTGCCACTCTTAATATAGGGGGCTTTGCGGATGCCTGTCATGGATTATCGGCAGCTACAACAGTAAAAATTGGTCAGGAAGAGGCTCTGATTATTGAAATTGAGAAAGAATTGACAAAACTGGGGAGAAACTGGAATGGGAACAGGAAAAGGATTTGGTAAAACAATACTTATAGGAGATCAGTTTGTACTGTGGGGAATTCCTGCAGTACTCTCAGCAATACCATTTGAAACAGTCTGTACTGTTGAAAAATTAAAATCCGGTTCCTCCTGGATATTGGAAGACAACAGAATTGAAGTACCCGGTTATAAAAAGGCGAAGGAAGAAGACAGCATAGCTTCTTTTAACAGGATGGTAGAGGTTCTTGGTCTGGATCTGGATAAAAATCCAATAAAAATAACTGTATCAGGTGATCTTCCAGCAGGAAGTGGAGTCGGAGCCAGTGCTGCTATCTGTGTTTCTTTTGCAAGGGCCTGTAACGAAGAGTTTAATTTGGGTCTGGATATACTTGGAATCAACCATGTGGCATGGGAAGGTGAATTCGGCTATCACGGTCTTCCCAGCGGTGTTGATAATACTGTATCTACCTTTGGTGGTGTAATTCAGTACAGAATAAAAGATGGTGTAAAACAGTTTGACCGTATAGATTTTTCAGAGCCTGTAGAGATAGTTCTTGGTAATAGTGGTGTCACAGCCAATACAGCTGCACTAAAAGGCTTTCTGGAAGAACAGGAGAAAACTAATCCAGCTCTTTTTAACAAGCGCCTGGGTATAATCAGAAATCAGGTTGAAGATCTTGGAACAGCTCTTACAGGTGGGAATCTAAAAGAAACCGGTCGCATTATGAGTGAAAATCATAAAATACTTATCGATATGGGAATTTCTCACGAAAGACTTGTTTATCTTTGTGATCTTGCAAATTCACTTGGAGCATACGGATCGAAGGTAACTGGTGGCGGTCGTGGTGGGTACATGCTTGCTCTTACCCCGGGAAAGGAACTTCAGGACAAGGTTGCATCTGCTTTTGAAGCGGAAGGCGTTCCTACTATAAGAACAACAATTGGCGGGAAACCTACTGATGATAGAAAGGCACAAATATTGACAGGTTAATCCCAATTCAGCAGTTTTCGTTCTCCCTCTAAATCCTTAAATCTGCTTATATTCTGACTGACTTCCAATATCCCTTTGTAATTCCCCGATTTATCACGAAGAGCATGGTAGACAGTAAAAATAAGTTTTTCTTTAAATTTAAACCAAAACTCTGCTTTTCCTTTCCTGCCTTCTTTAAAGGCAGAAATAATTTCATTTACTATATGAACGCTTTCGGGGGGATGGCAGTTCTGTGCTTTCCTCCCTATAATGGCCGAAGATCTGGGGAAGATTCGCTTATCTGAATCAGAGAAAAATACAACTTTGTCGTTTTCATCAATCATTGTCATTTCCACTGGAAGGTTTCCAAAAATTAATTCCAGCTGATCCAGAGAAACCTCCCCGGTTTCAGTTTTAAAAGAACATTCTTTCTGCCGGGTAATGTCTTTAATTATTATTTCCGGTTTTTTAGGAGTTTCTATAAATGTAAAAGGTAACTCAAAGCTTTGAAGATGCATATCCTGCCAATCTTTTACCGGAATTGTTTCTGCTGCAACAGGGAAGATTATCCGTTCCTCTTTTATGATCATTCCAAAAGTCAGGAAAAAGTACTTACCTATTTCAATATTCAACTGGTCCCATATCCCATAGGGGTTTTCCAGTATCAGGATTATTTCCTTAAGACTGGCCCTTATGTCATCGTGGAGGGACCACATTACTTTTATGGGATTGTAATTATTCCAGTGCTTTTCGATGTAGGGGAATAAAATGTTTTCTTTTTTTATGTAATGATTGTCAAAATCCACAATTTCCAAAAACAGGGGAATCAATTTGTTTCGCAGTATAGAGTAGGTAAATGATTCTTCCATGTGAATTTTTTTCAAAATCTGTTTTATTGCATACAGCTTTAATTCAAGAGCTCTGTTTTCGAGCATTAAGTAGTAAAGGAATGTTCCTTCAGCCGGTGTTTCCCATTTATATCCGGCCAGGGATGAATAAAAGGCATTTAATACTTTTCCAATACTTTTTTTTATATCAGATGTGGATACACCATTTTTCATCTGTATGTTTTCAAGTTCAATAACATCAAAAGGTGTTACAGTATCAATGGCATCCTGATACCGGTCTATAAGGTCTTTCCCATTTTCTCCTTTCATTATTCCTTTTGAGAAAGCTATTAGATTTTTAATTCGTTTTTCATCAATATCTTCTTTCATTTATATCCACCTGTTGAAATGAGGAGCCATGTGTAATTTTTCTTCTTTAATACTTTAAAAAATATTTACAGAGTAAAATTTATCCCCATTGAAAATCGATTAAAATTACCTAATAAGCTTACTTCAGTCTCAGCAAAGTAATGAAGGCCTTTTCCTGGTTTCTGCACTCTGAGAACCATGGCTCCATAGTTGGTCAAATCTTCAGTATCCGAAGGGGTAATCATACCGGTTCTAAATCCCAAATAGAGATATTCCATTGGAGAAAACAGAACTCCCGCACTTAAGATACCGGCCGGATCATTATAACCTTTACTAATAGGAGGTACAAAGAAACCCCCAACTACCTGCACAATTGCTTTATTATCAAAAAGGGTAATTCCGAGGCTTGTTATTGCACCCGCAGGACGGAATGCTATATTAGCCGCGTTACCCAGTGCAGATACCCCAAGATCTACGGATACACCTGCAAATAACGGTACAGATAATGATGTAATAAGAACTAAAATAAGTATGAAAAAAATCTTTTTATTCATTTAATTACTCCTATATGCGTAATAATAATCCCAAATAATCTTAAACGCAAGATTAAAAAAATTCTATTTAAGATTATATTGAAGAGAATGAATTTCAGGAAAATGTGATATTTGAGGGTTGTTGTGGTAAACTTCGCCAGTACAACATATGGTGTAGCGTTTATGCCGGTGGAATTTTATAATGAGAATATGGACACTTCAAATACCGTCACAATGACTGGAATAGATATCCGGCTCTTTAACGGAAAGAATATTACAAACAGAGGCGGGTTCTATACAGGCACCGAGATAGGCCTGATAATGTTCTTTTCCGGTGATGAGGAGTTTGAGGACAGTTATACAGACGGTACAGATACAGTCGAATACACCATTGTTAACAGTGACTCTTTTATTGGTACTGTGTTTCTCATGGCTAAATATGGCTATCGCCTGGACCTGGGTTTAAAGCTTTTTGGTATCAGCCTGGGCTGGGAAATGGGAATAGGAGCCAGAATTGCCTCAGGGAACTTCGATATTAAATCCAATATGGGAGCAGAAGATGCTTCAAGGAGTGAAGGTTATGAGACAACGGCCATAAGTATGATTCTTGATACTGCTGTAGAAGGTTCGATACGCCTTGGAACAGATCTTCGATTTGTAGCTAAAGTAGGAATGCTTCTGACACCTCCTTTT
>JAUVLL010000171.1 GCA_030600745.1 Spirochaetaceae bacterium
TTAACGCGTGGGTAAGGAAATGTTATTCATGATATTTATCATTCTGCCATTTGCCAGGATTGGATTTTATATATTCTGATATTTGATAATAGGATCTTTTATTTCGTATAATTTGTTCATAATAATTACGTTGCCAGATCGAAACACCGGGTTTGCCGCGTAAAATATTTATCTGTTTTGTAACAGATGATTTATAGCCGGCAATCAATGATCCAATTGAATTTTGTTTCGGTCCGGATTTTACCATAGGGGCGATTAATGTTGTTGTAGGGGCGACCGGCCGGTCGCCCCTACGGTAATAAACATCGCCCCTGCCATCGGTAATTTCAACAATTCCATGAATGTGGTTTGGCATGACGATGTATTCATGTAATTCAATTTCCTTTCGTATTTTCGGTGTTCTTATCCATTCATTTTTTACAATATTCCCGTATTCATTTAATGAAATTTTCCCATTTTCAATAGTGCCGAATATATGCTCCCGATTTTGTGTACATATGGTGATAAAATATAATCCGGATTGTGAGTAATCATAGCCTTTTAAACGTATTGAACGACGATGATGAATTTCATGATTATATTTCATACCTATTAGTACAGTGTAAAATAGTTTCCTGCTTCAAATATCTGAATTATTTATTACAAATCTCTCTATTCTGACTAAATATTGATAAACAGAATATAAGTTTTTATTATATAATGACCTGCGGAAACGTTAACATGGCTTGTATGGAGCAGAACATGATAAAAATAGGAGATTACAACATACTTAAAATCAAACGCATGTATCATGGCGGTGCCTTTCTGATTGATGGCGAAGATACTAATGAGGATAGCCCTGAGGTTTACATCAATGGCCTGGATATTCCTGATGATATGACCCCCGGGGAAGAATTAAATGTTTTTGTCTATAACGATTCCAAAGGTAGTCTAAAAGCTACCCTGGATCAACCTTATGCAACAGTTGATCAGTTTGCTGCTCTAAAGGTAGTTAGTATTCAGGATTTTGGTGCCTTTCTTGACTGGGGAATAAAAAAGGATCTGTTTCTCCCCAACAGAAGACAGTTGCATCCTATTATAGAAGATTCAATTATTGTGCTGAGACTGGTTTTGGATTATGAAAAACAGGGTGTTGTTGGAGATACGGATCTTGAAATCTACTTTAACAGGGATACAACAGATCTTAAAGAAGATCAGGAAGTGGATCTGCTTGTTTACGACAGTACTCCTCTGGGAATAATGGTAATAGTAGATAAGGAATATCCCGGATTAGTGTATAGATCTGAAGTTTTCAGGGAACCTGATATTGGAGAAAAACTTACAGGCTGGATTTCTAAAATCAGGGAAGACGGGAAACTGGATATAAGTTTGAAGCGCAAAGGCTACTATGCTGTTATAGATTCCAGTGAAAGTCTGCTGCAGGTCATTAAAGATAACAATGGATTCCTTCCACTTCATGATAAAAGCTCCCCGGAAGATATAAAAGAAAAACTTGGTATGAGCAAAAAGCTCTTCAAAAAGATAGCCGGCGGTCTTTACAGAGATGGTTTGATAACAATAGAGTCAGACGGATTACGAATAGTTGATGAAAAAAGCTGAACCCCGATTTCCTTTCTAGAATTTCAAAAATCTTTTCAGTTTTCTTTTTCCCCAGTTGACAGCGTCCCGTTTTAACTGTTCGGCAATATCTTCTTTGATATTTCCTGACCTACTGTTATTATTATAATCTGACGATGAGCTGCTGTTTCCACCATCTTCAATTAATTCCCAGGGAGTGAGATTCTTCCAATTACTGTCTCTGTTAAAAAACCCTTCAAAGATATTTTTTATCAAAGACAAATCCAGATCCTGATTTTTTGCCTGATAATACCCACTCTCATCTCTGAATTCTGTTTCGTACAAATTATGACCCAACCATGCCATCTGAATATAATTATTGCCATCATTTAGAATAAGGTGATCATTTTTCTTATCCAGTTTGTCAATTTCACTGTATACTAATTCAATATCAGAAACATCCAAAACTTTACCATCTGCCAGTTCTAATTCCATAGTTTTTCTCCTTTTAATTATCGCTTTATTATACACCTAAACTGTTACATCGCAATAGAAATTTAGTCACTTTTTCCTCCTGAATTAGATAATTTTAATATCCCAAATCATAATCTAATCATGGGATGGTAATTAGGCTTCATTTAGTCTATTATCCCTCCATGAATAATAACACAACAGGATTCGCAGAACTTACACCGGATGTTGTTCTTTCCTCTGTAGAAAAAGCAGCAAATACAAACCTAACAGGCCTTATTACACCATTCCCCAGTTATATAAATAGAGTCTATGAAATTGAAACTGATGATGGAGACAGGCTAGTTGCAAAATTCTATCGTCCCGGCCGCTGGTCAGAAGCTGCGATAAGAGAAGAGCATGATTTTATGGAGGATTGTGAGGGAAGAGATATTCCTGTTGTATGTCCTGTTAAACTTGATAACAAAAATACTCTTGGTAATAACAATGGTTTCTATTTTTCTGTTTTCCCTAAAAAATCAGGAAGGTTGTTTGAGTTAAATAGTGACGAAGATTATATACGTGCAGGTGCTTTAATTGGTCGTATACATTCTTCCGGTATAAGCAGAAAAGCTGAACATCGAATAGTTCTTGACCCTTCTTTTTCTACCCGGCAGGATCTGGATGAACTTCTGGCGGGAAATCTGATTCCAGGAAATCTGAAAACTGACTTTAAAAAAGTTACAGATGAAATTCTGGATCTTATTATCCCATTGTTTGAAGGGGTAAATAAACATCGTATTCATGGAGATTGCCACCTTGGGAATATTTTAAGCCGCCCTGGTATGGATGGTAATGATCAACTGATGATAATTGATTTCGACGATATGGCAATGGGTCCGGCAATGCAGGATCTATGGCTTCTCTTACCGGGAAGTTTGTCCGAATCCCGAAAAGAGCTAACTCTATTAATCGAAGGGTATGAACAATTTCTGCCATTTGACTATACCACATCTCGTCTTGTTGAGCCCCTTCGTGCAATGAGAATTATCTATTTCCTTGCATGGTGCGGGAGGCAGATAGATGATTTCCAGTTTAGACACAATTTCCCTGATTGGGGTACAGATAAATTCTGGGAAAATGAAATTCTGGATTTAAAAAAACAGTTGGATGAGATTAAAGAGTCGATAGCTTAACCACCAGGAAGGCAGGCTGGATTTTATTAATCTTTTGCATTATTTCCCATAAACACATATACTAAGTGGATTATCCGTTACAAAGGTATAAAGTATACAACAGCGGCTTCGGCTCTGATAAATATGGAGGAACTAATGGGATTACTGAGTAAACTGAAAGGTGAGTTAATTGATATCGTTCAATGGCTTGAGGATGATGGAGAAACCCTTGCTTACAGGTTTGAGAGATATGGAAATGAGATTAAAAATGGGGCAAAACTGACAGTAAGAGAAGGGCAGGTAGCAGTATTTATTAATGAAGGACAGATTGCTGATGTTTTTCAGCCTGGAATGTATGACCTTACAACCGAAAATCTTCCATTACTTTCAACGCTTAAGGGTTGGAAGTACGGATTTAACAGTCCTTTTAAAGCTGAAGTTATTTTTATGCCTACCAGAGAAGCAGCCGGTTTCGGGTGGGGTACACCAGGCCCTTTTCGAATGAGAGACCCTGAGTTCGGATTGCTGGAGATGACAGCCAGGGGACACTTCTCGTTTCATATAATGGACCCGGAGAAATTTATCCGGAATGTTGTTGGTACTGACGGTGAGTTTACAAAAGAAGAGATAGAAGACAGATTAAGAAAAAGATTTGTTACAGAGGCAATATCCGGAATAGCCGAATCGGGGAAATCTTTTTATGATATGGCCCAGCATTATGATGATCTTAGTGAAATTTTAAAGGAAAGGGTTGATCCTGTTTTTCTTGAGAAATATGGAATAGGTCTGGATGATACATCAATTCAGAGTATTGATCTTACAGAAAGATCTGCAGAGAAAGTAGAATCAAGAGATGAACTGATGTTTGCCGGCTCACGTATGAATGATTATGAGCGAAAAGCACGGGCAGATGCTATGCTTGGTCTTGCCAACAACGAAGGTACGGGCGGAGGAATGGCCGCAGGCGGAATGGGAATGGGTATGGGTATGGCTATGGCCGGCCAAATGGGTGCCCAAAATCAAAGCCGTAATCAGTATCAGGGACAACCGGCTGGTGGTATGGCTCCTCCACCTCCTCCAATGCCTGCAGCATATTTTGTATTTATTAATGGTCAGCAGACCGGACCAATGGGAATGCAGCAGCTGCAGCAGATGGTAGCTCAGGGACAGGTTACAGGACAATCCCAGGTATGGAAACAGGGAATGCCGGCATGGGCAATGCTTTCTTCTGTTCCGGAACTGGCAGGTCTTCTTTCTGCGGGAGGACCTCCTCCACCTCCTCCATCAGTATAAATTGGAATAAATAAAATATTTATGGATAGAAAGAGTAACATAAGCAATTATTCAGGAGCAGGCAGATGAGTGAAATAGACAATAAATGCAGGAACTGCGGGGGTGATTTGAAATTCAGTCCCGGAACACAGTCCTTGAAGTGTCCTTACTGTGGAACTGAAAATGAAAACCCGGACGTTGTGCCGGAAACACATGAAGAACTCGATTTCGGGACTGCCAGAGCAGCATTTAATAATAATGAAAATACAGTAGAAGTCCAGATAGAAAAGTGCAGTGCATGTGGCGCCGAAGTAACACTTGAGCCAAATATTACAACGGCAAAATGTGATTTTTGCGGAACAGAAATGGTTGTCAGCGGCAGGACCCATAAGGCAATGAAACCTCAGTATCTCCTTCCATTCAGCATAACAAAGGATATGGGTAAAAAAAGTTTTCGTGACTGGATAGCAAAAAGAAAGTTTGCACCGAATGCCTTAAAACGGCAGGCACGCTTATCAGAACCGGTTCATGGAATATATTATCCCCATTGGACATTTGACACTCAAACAGAATCAACCTACACCGGTGAGCGTGGAACCCATTATACAGAAACTGTCAGAAGTACCGACAGTGAGGGAAAGGAAACTACGGAAACTGTTACAAAAACCCGTTGGACCAGTGCGAGAGGCAGTGTAAGCAAATTTTTTGATGATGTACTTGTTGCAGCAAGTGCAACCTTAAAAAAGAAGTTAACATCAAAGCTGAACGACTGGAATTTCAGTAAAATGGTTTCCTATGATGATAAGTATCTTCAGGGTTTCAAGGCAGAATCCTATTCAATTGATCTGGAAGAGGGTTTTGAAGAAGCCAAGGTAGAGATAAATTCTGCAATTCGCAGTGATATAAGAAGAGACATAGGCGGTGATGAACAGAAAATTCATCGGGTTGATACTGCCTACAATGCTATAACTTTTAAATATATTCTGCTGCCTATCTGGGTTGTTGTATACAAGTTTAAAAGTAAGTACTATCAGGTTCTTATAAATGCAAATACTGGTGAAATTGCCGGGGAAAGACCTTTCAGTGCTGCAAAGATAATTGGACTTATACTGGCAATATTAGCTGTTGGCGGTATTGGATATCTTATCTATTACTTAGTTTCCAATGGGACTTTATAAAAAAGCAGAGGCAAGCAGGAGTAGAAGAATGGAAAATTTAAATTTAACAGGCCCGGAAGCAGGAATTGCCCTTTCCACTCTGGTAGCATTCAGTGATGATAATCCTTCGGAAGAAGAAGCAGCAGTAATGCGCAGATATTATAAGTTCGAAGATGCAGAATCCTTTCAGAATAAACTGGATGCACTTGGTTATAAATTCCCGGAAGATCTTTTCGGTCTGGAACCCAAAATTCTGGAAGCTCTAAAAAAACAGAATAAGGATTTTCAAACAAGAACCCTGGCAGTTGCTTTGGTCCTTGCACATTCTGACGGAGTATTTGATCAGAATGAGATGAATGTACTCAATAAATTTTGTTCGGGACTGGAGCTTAGTCTTCATGAAGCAGATCTGTTTTCAAAGTATCGGCTACGGGAGATTGATGAAGTTACAGGGTATGACGATTACAAAGATGAAGATACTACCGTAATTCCCTTTGAGCTGGATTTTGACTTTACTGTAGAGGAAGCAGGGGCAGCTTTTTCCATACTTGTAGGCCTAAGTGATGATGACCCCTCGGATGAAGAGGCTGCAGTAATGAGGGAGTACTTTTCTGTTCAGGTTATATCATCTTTGATGAGTAAGGTTGCCGATTCAGGTATTGAGTATCCAAAAGGGCTGATTGGCACAAAAGAAATTATTTTCAAGGTTCTTGCCAGGGCAGAAAGAGATCTTCAGAAAAAGTATCTGGCTATTGCCTACAAAGTTGCAGGTGCCGATGGTGTCTGCGATGAATCTGAGCTGGAACTGCTGCAGGAATACTGTGAAGAGTACGGTATTGGAATGGTGGAATTGAAGGATTATTTTAAGACTACGATTGCCTGATAGTTAAAGGGCACCCGCGAAGGGTGCCCGTACAATGTATCATTGAAAAGTGAATGTATTGAGAATTTATTTGTTCCCATCCAGATATTCGGCTACCATTTTTTTCCCCTCTTCCTCATCAACTCTTCGCAGCAGGACTGCACCAAGGAGAAACAGAACAAGGATTGAGAGCATTCCAATTCGATTACTACCGCTGAGAACAGTAACAAGTCCAATCATAAAAGGACCGATGACAGCAGCAAATTTACCAAGCATGTTGTAAAATCCGAAGAATTCAGCAGATTTGCTTTCCGGGATTAGTCTTGTATAGTAACTCCTGCTTAAGGCCTGAATACCTCCCTGAAAGAGGCCTACCAGCATGGCAAGAATATAAAAATGGAAAGTTGTCTGCATCATTACACCAAACAGGGTAATAATTGTGTATCCAAGGATCGCAACCTGAATTGCTCTTTTAACTCCGATTTTCTGAGAAAATTTATAATAGATAAGTGCTGCCGGAAAGGCAACAAACTGAACAAGTAAAAGTGCAATAATAAGAGACTCCGCTGGAAATCCCAGGGATGTTCCATAATCTACTGCCATTTTAATAATGGTATCTACACCGTCAATATAGAACCAGTACGCCAG
>JAUVLL010000292.1 GCA_030600745.1 Spirochaetaceae bacterium
GCTTAATTGATGGGCACACACGATTAGCAGCCTCAAAAGTAATCGGCTTAAAGAAGATTCCTGTCATTTATAAATCTTTTAATTCAACTAAGGCTGCAACAGACTTTGCCCTTTCATTACAGTTCAACAGAAGGAATCTCAAATATGCTGACCTTTTCTCATTCGTTCTCACCATGGACATAGAACATTTACCAGGCCCGGGTCGAAAGCAGGAACGCCTTGCCAAGGTCTGTAATATCTCGGTCACAAAAGCAATGAGATTACTCAAGTTTACAAATGAATCCAGTGACCTTCAGAAGAAGCAAATCCTTGATGCAAATCTTTCTATCAACTCAGTTTATAACAAACTTAACAAGAGGAGAGTTCAAGTGGGCTCCCGCAAGAAAATCACATCAAAATCTATCACTATTAACTGCGATTCTATTCAAAGTAAGCTGAAAGATTGGCTGTCAACCAATACAGATTCCGGCACAAATAATTCAGTTAACCTAATTAAAGTTCAGGCAGTTCTGGAAGTTCTTTCTTCTGGTAGTTTTAAATCTTCTGTTATTAAGCAGATAGCTGATGCAGACAGGAAGTAGGAAAATAATATGTCCTTCATATACTCTTTAACAAATCAACATTATGTTGGAGAGGTTTCTGAGATGGTAGGAAAGGGTGAAAATATTGATGTAGAAGAATATTATTTATGATAAGATAAATCGTACACCACTAATGGGTGTTTTTAATATCTATACACGGAAGTACCAAACTGCAGAAAAGTATCTTAGAACTGCAAGTAGAATAAGTCCTCGTAAGATAGGGGGCAGGTTCTACTATGGTGTATCCAGATATTTGAACGGTAATACTACCGATGGTATCCGGTTGATGAATAAGGCGGTAGGAGATCTTCCTGTAAATATGCGTAAGGGGCCAGTGGATAGTCTTAAAAATGTAATTCGTAGTGAGACTGACAGGAAGGAACTCCTGGAGCATTTTGATAAGCATAGTCATCAGTTTAAGATGGATAAGACCATGGCTAGGAAGAGCAAAACTGCTACTTAAATATGTTATCCAGTAAAACGTAAAATGGAGGGTTTGTCTGGAAAATCTTCTATGTCCCTTACTAATAATGTGGATACTACAAAACGTCGTGGTGATTGGGAAAGATTGATTAGGGTTCGGCCTGAGCCTGTGATGCTTGAACCGTATAAGATTGGTGGTAGTCCTGTTGTTAACAGGGCTGGAAAGTCGTATAGGAAGTTGCTGGATGAGAAGGTTAAGGAGTTTAAGGTTTTGAAAAAATATGGAAGATGAAGAAAGAGGAGAACTTAAAAATTGTTTACAACCACGGTCCAATTCTATAGTATGAATTATTACAGAAAGGTGAAAATCAATCCGTATGTTTTCAAATATTTTATTAGCGTGGTGTGATCATGATTAAATATAATCTCAGTATAACAACAGGTGGCCTTTTTGTTCCTGAAACAGTAACTCTCTTGAAAACCTACAAGGAAACGGAGAGCTGGGATGGTGTGTGGAAAAAGGTGGAAGATGAAAATTTACTTCAAAAAACACATCTTCGAAGTGCAAAAAATATCTATACAGATGTTAAAAAGCGTTTAAGTACTGCATATCCATGGGAAATTGAGACAATTATGCACTCTGAAGATCCTGAAGACTGGGGTTTTATCTGTATGGCATTTACCGCCCGTCGATACCACATTCTCCGGGATGTTCTTGTAGATATCATAAACTACAAATGGCAGGGCGGAGACCTGGTTTTGGAATCATTTGAGATACCGGAATATGTGAATGCACTTACCCCTGATCATCCTGAACTTGATAAGCTGTCGACTAGAACAAGAGAGGATTTAATGCAGATTTTAAAGCGGGATATTCGTGACGGTGGACTTCTGGAAAAGCATACCGGACGAACATTTCGTATAAAATTGCCACGTATAGGAGATTCCTTAAGAAATCTCTATGTGCAGGAAGGTTCAATTGATTATCTAAGATTTTTATTGTTTAGCGAATATGAGATTAAAAAAATAAAAGGAGATCTTACTTGAAAGGTAAACCGAATTTTGAAGACCTCTTTTCTATAATGAAAAGTAAAGATTTCTTGTCCATGGAAGGGCTTGGCAATGAAGTGCCTTTCTTTGTCCATGCCTATGAACCTGCAGTTCAGGATAAAGTGTATGAGGGAATCCATAACCTTATAAAACGTCTGGAAACAGAAGGGGTTGAACCGCTGCTTATTGGATTGTATGACATGGTAGTCGAATACCTTCAGGAGAATGATGAACTGGATGATACTTTTGACTATGAAAAGAGTGTCTCCAAAGAGGAGTTTTTCAAAGAGATGGTTCATACATTTAATGCTGATGGTGTGGTCAAACCCTACTTTAAGAAAAAACTCGATGAAGCAAGCTATAAAATAGTTATTCTTTATCAGGTTGGTGAAGTTTTTCCATTCTTAAGAACCCATAATGTTTTAAACTGGCTGCAGTCTGTTATTAAAGATATTCCTCTGATTGTATTTTTCCCTGGAGAATACATTACATCCCTTGATGAAGGATTCAAACTGAATTTGTTTGGTAAGTTTTCCGGTCCCTACTACCGGGCTTTCCGTCTTGAAGATTATGCAATACGAGGAGTATCAAATGACTGATTTGAAATCGATATTACAAAAAGACATTGACAGGAAAATAGACGGAGTAATAAAGGCTGATGATGATACACGTATTCTTCAGGAAATTGATGAGTATGTTATTACCAGAGAGATCAAGAAGCATCTTGATAAACTTATTGAGGGATACAGTGAATCTATAGAAGCAGTCAAACGTAAAAATAATTACCCTTACAACGGTGTATGGATAAGCGGATATTTCGGTTCAGGTAAGTCCCATCTTTTAAAGATGCTGGCATATCTTTTTGAGAATAAAGAGGTAGAAGGTAAAAAACTTTCAAACATCTTTATTGATAAAATTGAGGATGGGATTGCCAGAGCTAATTTTGAAAAGATTTTTGCTGTCCCTTCAAAAAGCATTCTTTTTAATATTGATCAGCAGTCTGATGCAGCTAAGTCGGACGATGAGAATGCAATTCTTTTCATATTTGAAAGAGTTTTCAATAAAATGCAGGGATTTTTCCCTGAAAGCCGGTCAATAGCTGAATTTGAACGTCATCTTACAGAAGAAGGATCGTATGAAACTTTTAAGAATGAGTATCACACAATAATTGGGCAGAACTGGTTGGACTCCCGTAGTAAAGCTTTTGGTATTGGTAGATCCAAACTTAAGCGTGTTTTAACTGAAGGATCTCTTTCCTTGAGTGAAGAAGATTCAAATGCTCTAATAGATGTATATAAAGCTTCTAACTCACTTTCTATCGAAGATTTTGCAGGCCGGGTAAAAAAATGGCTTGATGCAAAGGAAGATCCAGGATTCAGATTGAATTTTTTTATTGATGAGGTAGGTCAGTTTATTGCAAATAAGCCGGAACGAACACTAAACTTGCAAACTTTAGCTGAAACAATGGCAACAGTTTGTAAGGGCCGGGTATGGGTTTTTGTTACAAGCCAGGAAGACCTTCAGAAAGTAGTTGGTGATCCAACAGCAAGCCAGGTTCAGGATTACTCAAAAATACATGCACGGTTTTATTTCCGTATAACTTTAAGTTCTGCAGATGTGCAGGAGGTTATCCAAAAGCGTCTTCTTGTAAAAACAGAGGATGGCAGCAGAAAGCTTGGGGATCTCTTTAAGAATGAGTCTGAAACATTCAGGACTATTTTCAGGTTTGAACATGGAGGGAAAAATATTCAGTTTAAGGGCAAAGAACAGTTTATTCTTTCCTATCCTTTTCAGGCTTACCAATACAATCTTCTGCAGGAGTCACTACGTGAATTGTCACAACATAATGCGTTTATGGGGCGTCATGTTTCCAAAGGTGAACGTTCTATGCTCGAAATATTTCAGGATGTGGCAAAAGATTTAAAGGATAAAACCTTATATCATTGGGCTACCTTTGATCAGATGTTTAAGGGGATAAAGAGTACACTTAACACAGACCTCTTAAATGCTGTCAATGTTGCAGACCGTAATCTGGATAGTTATCCGGTAGCAGTTAAGCTGTTAAAAATATTACTTCTGGTTAAGTATGTTCGAGATTTTAAGTCGACAAAGGAACATCTTAAGATTCTCTTAATTAACTCGCCTGAACAGGATTTAGAAGCCCTGGATACTCAGATAGAAGAAGCTCTTACTGT
>JAUVLL010000133.1 GCA_030600745.1 Spirochaetaceae bacterium
GGCATACCCGGTGAGGTAATATTTTATTACCACATGTTCCGCATTCAACAAGTCCAGGTACAGTGAGCTTCATATTTGCAGATCGTCTCGTACGTGATCTCTGTTTAGACGTCTTATATTTTGGTACTGCCATTGTAACATCCTCTCCAAATTAGCAAAAAGTCAGTGTGAACTTACCCGAATTAGAGCTTAATGTCAACTGCCGCTTAGACGCCTTTTCAAAGCAGATGCAACCTCAGGCGGCACCATAGTAGAGATATCACCATCAAGAAGAGCTATCTCCTTTATAGCAGATGATCTCAAGACGAAGTACTTTGGATCTGTAGGCATAAACAGTATGTCAACATCAGGACTAAGTTCCTTATTTGTCATAGCAAGCTCAAATTCATACCCAAAATCAACCAAAGCACGAACGCCTCTGATCATTACTTTTATATCGTGATCTTCTGCGAACCTTACTACCAGATTATCCCACAAACTTACTGTTACATTAGGATAACCTTTAAGCAGCTTACTCATCATTTCAAATCGTTCCTGAGATGAAAACAGACATTTCTTCTGTTCATTCACCGCAATTACGACATAGAGCTCGTCAAATATGGCCGCAGCTCTTTTTATTAGATTCATATGACCATTAGTTGGAGGATCAAAAGAACCTGGAAACATAGCTTTCATCACGCGGTCAATTTAATCAGCATAACCCCATTAAGTCAAGATATATTTCGGTCGGCAACCGAAATAATCCGTTTTTTCCTGTTTTTTTCTCTTAAAACATTTTTTATTTTAATTTTTGGGTTTATTTTGTGATGTTTATTAATTTTCGTTTTGACAAATATTGTTTGACTATATAAAATAAGAGTGATGAGAAGTATTAATATTTATACTATAATTTTTATAACGGTTTTGTTAAGTATCTTTTCATGTGCTACCCAGGTTCCTTTAATCGAAAATGAGGTAACCATGGATGGGTCTGCACAGGAAGCTGCAATCTCTGTTCCTGATGAACAGGAAGCACAGGCAGAAGAAGTTGTAGAAATACCCTCTGTAACAATGGATAATGAAGAATTTCAGAAAGCTGAGACTGATATTTCCAAACTTATTGCAGACCTTAATGCCATTATTGCTTCTAAAAATTTCACAGACTGGGAAAAACATCTTTCTAATGATTACATAATATATTATAGTGATCCGGATGTATTAAAGGAAAAATCAGAGTCTCCACTTCTTAAAAAGTATAATGTAGTGTTAAGGACAATTGAGGACTATTTCAACTTCGTTGTAGTAGGAAGCAGACAGAATGTAAAACTTGATGAAATAAAAGTTATTGATAAGGATCGTATAAAAGCCTATACGTATATAAACAGTACTCCTGTTATAATATATGAACTTATAAGAATAGACAATACGTGGAAAATAGGAAAATTTTAGAATAACAGCCCTTTAAAGGGAAATGGAGAATCGATATGAAAAGTAAATTTTTCATCATATTTGTACTGGTTAGTTTTTTCTTGTCTGGTGCTGTATATTCACAGAATCAGTCAGATAGCGAAGAAAAAACTGTTGAAGAACTTTTCCTGCAAAGTATTGAAATGACAGTTATTGGAGAAATGGCGACTGATCACTCCAGAGAAGCTAAATTAGATGCTCTTAAGGCCATAGAAGAGATGATTAGTGAAGGAAGAGCTTCTGAAAATGATCAAGACCTCCTGACCGTTCTTGAATATCTTTCAATGGAAGGAAACGGAGTTCAGGTAAGAGAAGCTGGTCTGCTTATTAATAATTTCCCTGAAGTTAGAAGAAGGTCTTGCGAGTCTCTTGGTGACCTGGGAGGCGAGATAGCAAAAGCATCTCTTATCAATGTACTATTGACTGAAGATGAACCTATGGTACTGGCAGAAGCTGCATATGCTCTTGGCACAATAGGGATAAATGATGACAATCAGGTAACCCAGGCTCTTTCCTATTCCATTCTGGGACAAAATATAATGTCACCGGATAACAACTACGCATTTGCTGTACTTCTTGCATTTGAGAAAATTGCAGAATCAAACAGCGGCATTTCAGATCCCAGTGCAATACGTGCACTTGTTAGAATTCAAAACGGCAATTATATAAAGACCGTTCAAAGAAAAGCTAAAAGTGTAATTGATAAACTCAGGACTTATTAGGAAGAAGTCTGATAGGCTAACAGTTTTCAGCTCAGACTATCTGTTTTTAAGATTGCGGCTAATAAGTTTTCGCCACTCACTCTTACTCTCTCTATTCTCGAATTCTATTTTCTTTCTGATTACCAGGTTTTTTCCCGCTTTACCACTCACAATTGCAAAATTACCGTTCCCAATATAGGTAATTTTCTCTTTTGGTCCAAGATCTTCTGTTTCAGACAGAAGCTTTAAAACACAGTCAAAATGTGCAGGCCTATTATCCTCACCTACCGAAATAGCAGTTAAAAGGAACTTTACAGACTGATTGCAAATAGGACATTCAGGAAATGATCTCTTATTACGGGGTTTTCTATAACTATTTCTTCTTTGTCTTCTGGAAGGATACGCATTTTTTGTTTCAGGTCTATTATCCAATTACCTACTCCTCATTAAGATGGAATATTTCTTTAGTCAGCGTATTTGCAATACTTTTAATAGCAAGATTTATATATTTTTTATCATTAATCTTTTTCTTAAGATCTTCAATTTTTTTAGGGTCTGTATGTTTTGCTATACGTATCATTATTTATCCACTCTCTTTAATATCTCTTCCTTACTAATAGCCCTGACTATAAATAAACTTTTCTCTGTAAGGAGGTCTACAGACTTTTCAGAAACACCTTTTAATATCCGACCTGCAGGTGTCATAAGTATTTGCACAGAAGGCCGTAAAGGCGCCTTATTATGTACACGATTAACTCTTGCAATAGAACTGTCATTTAAAATCACCAGTGATCCTAAAGGATATATACCCATACTTTTAATAAACACTTTCAGGATATCAGAATCAAAACGTCTGGAATTATCATTCAGAATCTCTCTCATAGCCTTATACCCAATCATTGATCCTCTGTAAGGCCGGTCTTTTAACATAGCTCCATAAGCATCTGCAACTGAAATTATTCTGGATGAAATTGAAATTTCTTTACCGATCAGTTTATCCGGGTAGCCCTTTCCATCCCACCTTTCATGATGATGTAATGCAATTCTCCCTATTTCATCCTGGTACTTCAGTGATTTCGTGATTAATTTGTACGAATACACAGGATGTGAATGAATAATCTTAAGTTCATCGGAAGTAAGATTTTCCTTTTTGTTAAGTAAAACTTCAGGAATCTTTGTCATACCAATATCGTGAAGCAATGCGGCTACAGCCAACATTATCAGCCGACTATTAATAATCCTCAATTGCTTTCCCAAAATAATT
Source organism: Spirochaetaceae bacterium (assembly GCA_030600745.1). Lineage (GTDB taxonomy): Bacteria > Spirochaetota > Spirochaetia > B11-G9 > B11-G9 > JAJRQE01. The sequence continues at coordinate 3,412 of JAUVLL010000133.1, forward strand.
GAAACTATCATGCAATTCAATGAACTTTGAACCAGATCGTGTTCACGTTCAACAGAAATCATTGTAATAGCTTTAAGTTCTTCAGGCTTATCACGAATCAAGGAAAAAATATCTGTGATAATATTATCAATATCAATTTTATCTGCCCTGGAATATTCCCTGATATCTTTAAAAACTTCATCAAGTTTACTGATTGCTCTCCTGTAAACTCTGGTAACTGAAGAATCCCCTGTAAATCCGGCAAAATCTCCACCATTTGAACCAGTATCACTATCTGTGACAGGATCCCCCTCTGTCTCTACAAATTCTATATTCCAACGAACCAGTCTTTTGATATCTTTTTCTTTAATTTCTATTTTCTCTGGGACAAGAAGGTTTTCTCCATCAAGATACACAGGAGCTGAAAATCTCATTCCCGCTTTTAAATCACTTACTTTTATCTTTTTCATACTAAATCCTGCGTTTCTTTAATAAATACAAGTATTTCTGCAACAATTCCATAGACTTCTTCAGGAATGTACTCTCCGGGCTCCATAATGTAAAGGGTTTCTGACAGAAGATCATCTTCTACTACAGGGATATCATGGTCTTCAGCTATTTTTAGTAACCTTTCTGCAAGAAAACCTCTTCCTCTGGCAGTAATGAACGGAGCTGGCAGTTTCTTATCATACTGTATTGCAACAGCTTTGTTCACATTACCCCCTTTAAATCATAAAATCTATACTGTCATGTTTTCCTGATATTATCTCTGTAAAACCATCTGTTACAGACGATTCCTTATTAATATCGTCAAATTGTATTCCTATGTTATATAGTTTTTCTTTTAATTTTTTAAAATAAGGGGTATCTTCCCAGGACATCTTTTTAGGTCCATGAATGTTCATAATCCTGAGATTTTTATTATCAACAAGTGAAAATTCCCACTCATTACCATCATTTAATGTGAGTACTAAATTAGTAACTTTAAAAAACTTATCCAGACGCAGTTTTAAAACTCCTGTACCTTTCCTTGCAAAAGAATAGTTCAATGGTATTATTAACCAGTTATCATGTACGGCTGTTTTATGATTAAAATATTTTATAAGTTCATTACCCAGATCAGTTTTTTTAATTTGTTCTTTCAAATCCGCTTTAATTTCTTCCAGCTTTATATCTTTTTTGGCATTTTCATCCTTTTTTCTGTTTCCTGAATGGTTATTTTCATATCCGCTGATAAAACCTGATATTTCAGTAATATTTTTTTCAGTAAACGGAATACCCTTATCAATCAACAATAGAAGTATTCTTATAAATCTATCATCCGTATTTTTATACTTACGTATAACTTGCTCTATTTTTCCAAAATATTCAGGTAGTAAAGGCATACCGCTTCTAATTAATCCTTCTGCAATCATTTGAGATTCTTTGTTAATAATGACATTAGAGCGTAGCAGCAGGTCGTTACCTGTATCTTTTTCCTGAGAGACCTTTAATTGCAGGGTATTCCCTACCCAGGAGATCCGTGCCCGCATTCGGGATCCCTCGATAAGTGTCTTTGGACTGCTAACACTTATCAATTTACCGGATAATGATATTTGATATAAATTTGAATCTATTTTTTTTCTTACAGTGAACACAACAACACTACCGGACCGCAGAGTATTCTGCAGTCCGGTAGCAGCAGTTTTAAGACTGGTTGTTTCGAGATGAGACATTATTCCTAAGAGCTTGCTTTTTTCTTCTGGTCCTTTCTTCTAATTAATTCAGGAACCTTGGCAGCCTTTCCTACTCTATCTCTGATATAGTAAAGTTTAGCTCTTCGCACCCGACCCCTTCGAACAACAACCGTCCGTTCAACACGAGGTGAGTGTAGAGGAAAAATTCTTTCTACACCAACACCGTAGGACATTTTCCTTACCGTAAAGGTCTTACGTATACCACTGTTATTAATAGCAATAACAAGCCCCTCAAATATCTGTATTCGCTCTGTCTGTCCTTCAATAATTTTAAAGTGTACCTTAACAGTATCACCAATCCTGAAATTTTCCGGAGTCTCTTTTATCTGCTCTGCTTCAATTTCTTTTATGAGGTCCATATCCATCTCCCTTTCTCAAATAATTACTCTATATCTATAATATCAGGTCTGTTTTTCCTGGTCTTACTAATTCCTTCATTTTTTCGCCATTCGTTAATCTTTAAATGATGCCCCGAAAGCAATACTTCAGGTACAGTCACACCCCGAAAGTCAAACGGACGGGTGTAATGGGGATATTCAAGAAACCCCTCAGTAAAACTCTCTTCCAAAAGTGATTCACCACTGATTACACCTTCAAGAAGCCTGTAGACTGCATCAATAATTACGAGAGTTGAAATTTCTCCCGAAGAGATTACATAATCACCAATTGATATCTCTTCATCCACATACATATCTATAATACGCTGATCAATTCCTTCATATCTACCACATATAAACACAAGCTCATCATATTCCGATAATCTCCTGGCCTGCTTCTGATCAAAAACAATCCCCGAAGGACTGGGATAAATAACCCGTTTACCTCTACCATCAACAGAATCCAAAGCCGCTGCTAATGGTTCAGCCTTTAGAACCATCCCTGCCCCACCTCCATAAGGGGCATCATCACATGTTTTATGCTTATCAAAAGCAAAATCCCGGATATTCACCAATGAATAATCTATTATTCCTTTTTCTACAGCTTTTGCCATGATTGAACTGGTGAAAAAACTGTCAATAATCCCGGGGAAAAGTGATAGAATTTCAAATTTCACTGAAGTAACCAGACTTCCTTAAGTTCAACTTTACGTGAAGCTATATCAACATCACCTATAAACTCATCATTAAAGGGTATAATAAAAATTCCCTTTCCTGTTTCTACTTCAAGTAAATCATTAACGCTGTTTTCACTTATCCCTATTATCTTTCCCAATATTTCTCCTGAGTTTATAATATTACATCCATTCAAGTCATTTAAATAATACTCTCCCGGATTGAGTGAAGCCGCAAACTCCCGGGTTGTCCATACATCCCATCCGGAATAGGCCTTACCTGCCTCAGGGCTGTCAATACCCTTAAGCTTAACAAAAACAGTGCTGCCTGAGGCTCTTATGCTTTCAACAGGCAAAACCTTTGTCTTACCGTTTTTTTTTAAAACGAACTCCTTAAGTTTTAAAAAATGCTCTGTTTCACCTGAAAAACTCAGAACTTTTAAAAAACCTTTTACTCCATGAGATGTTCTTATTTTCCCTATAGCAATCTCATCCATTTTTCAAGCCGTTAATCCAGGATTTCAAGAACTATACGTTTTCCGGACCTTGTTGCTGATGCACTGAGAATTGTTCTCATTGCTTTTGCTATACGTCCGTGCTTTCCAATTACTTTCCCAATATCTTCCTGGGATACTTTTAATTCCAGTATGGTTGATTTTTCCCCTTCAACAATATTTACATCCACTCCGTCAGGATCATCAACTAAAGATTTGGCAATGTAGATAACAAGATCTTTCTCCACTATATACCCCTTTAGATTCCGGATCTTTCTATAAAAATTTCCTGCTTGTTCAGTAATTTCTTTACAGTAGCGGTCGGCTGGGCACCTTTACCTATCCATTCTTTAATTCTATCTACCTTAAGAACAACCTGCTTATCTTCTGCCTCTATGGGATGATACAACCCAACTTCTTCCAGTGTTCTTCCATCTCTTGGAGCTCTGGAATCCATAACAACAATTCGGTAATAGGGTCTCTTTTTTGTTCCAAATCGCTTCAGTCTGATTTTTACGCTCATACGAACCTCCTAATGTACTTCAACTCTATATTCCAAGGCTTTTCATTAAATTAGCCTGGTATTTCTTGTTTTTTACAACTTTTTTCATCATAAGTCGTGTTTTTTCAAATTTCTTCAGCAATTTATTTACATCAAAAACTGCTGTACCTGATCCTTTGGCAATTCTCTTCCTTCTGGATGGTCCTATAATCCTATGATTATAACGTTCTTTCATAGTCATGGAAAGTATAATAGCTTCTTCTCTTACCATTTCTTTCTGATCAATATCTGCTGCATCGATATTTCCCTTTGCACCGGGAATCATATCCATTATGGCATCCATACTACCCATTTTCCGTACACGTTGAAACTGTTCCAGATAATCCTGAAGATTAAAAGTAGCAGATATCATTTTTTCCTGAAGTTTTTCTGCTTCTACTGTATCTATTGTCTCCTGGGCTTTCTCGACTAAACTTACAACATCACCCATACCCAGAATCCGGGAAGCAATTCTATCCGGATAGAAGGTTTCAAGATCCTCCATTTTCTCACCGACACCAATAAATTTCAGGGGCTGACCTGTCACACTCTTTAAAGATATTGCTGCTCCGCCTCTGGCATCAGAATCAAACTTACTTAAGATAACTCCTGTTATCCCGACCTTCTCATGAAACTCCTTTGCTATATTAACCGCATTCTGTCCTGTCATGGCATCTGCAACAAACAATGTTTCAATTGGTTTTGCAATATCGGAAATCTTTTTTATCTCTTTCATCATTTCATTATCAAGATGAAGTCGCCCGGCTGTATCTACGATTATTGTGTTAAAACTATTCTTCCTGCCATACCCAATGGCATTTTTAACAACTTTAACAGAATCTTTTGTATCTTCAGTATAGACCTCTACACCTATCTGATCGCCAAGTACCTGCAGTTGTTTTACTGCAGCAGGTCTTACAAGATCTGCTGCTACAAGAAGAGGTTTTCGACCATCCTTCTTCAATTTAAGTGCAAGCTTTGCTGATGTTGTTGTTTTACCGGATCCCTGCAGACCCATCAGGAGAATAACAGAATGAGTATCAGGTCCTTTAAGATTA
>JAUVLL010000165.1 GCA_030600745.1 Spirochaetaceae bacterium
GATCCTTTCCTAAATCTAAGCAGTATCAATGTCGACCAGAATAATAAGTTAGTAAAAAGCAAACCCCACAGCTTCCACGAAAAAGGAATTTTGGAATGGGGAAAAAGAAGAATCCGGATCAGTTCACTTCCGCTATCATAATCCAGTTGATTTTTCTGAACCAATCTGGCCTGATTCAGATTAAATTTTATCTGTGGATCAGAAGGTGAAAAAAGTAATGCACGGCGGTACATAAGAACTGCATTTCCTATTTGTCCGGCTCTATAGAATGCATTCCCTGTATTATAAAAAAGTTCAGCATTTTGTATCCCTCTATCCAGTAGACTGTTATAATAGAAAGCAGCAAGGATATAGTTCTCTTTAGCCTGCAATGGAGAACTGCCGAGCAGATCATTACCTGAATGAAATGCATTTTCTGCCATAGTAAGTATGTCATTGTTGTTCTGTGTCTCTTTACTGTTCTGTATCTCCTGTGAACCAATTGAAAAAGTAACTGAAAAAATAAGCATCATTATTACAATTATTTGTCTCATACTGCACCTGCTTTTTTAAATGACTCAAGAAGAGTATCAATAAAGAATCCTGCATTTTCAGGACTGTTTATATCACTTCCATATAGATAATTATTCAGATGGTTGAGATTTTTTTGTATATTCTGATTGCTGCAGTCTATTTTATACTCCTGAATAAGGGTATTTATTTCTCTGTTGCACTGGCGAAGGAATTCTTTTGGCGGATCTACATGCATTGATTTTATCCGTTTTGACATAGTTTTAAAAGCGGCCTTTAAGTCCCTGTTTCTAATCATTCTCTGTCTGATCCCTGGTAACAGGATTGATATAAAAATAAGAACAGCAAAGGAAACCGGAGGCAAGGCTGCGAGTACCCAAATTAGTAAGGATGAAAGCAGTGTCTTGTTTAGCGGTTTTCTGTTTGCAAGTATTTTCTCTCCGGTAAAATTGTAATAGATTCCCTCTTTTTTCTTTTCAATAAGAATCTTTTCCCGGTTGTTATTCTCTTCCTGACTGCCCCCTTCCAAATCTGAGCTTGTAATAATATTTGTTTCCAGTACTTCCAGGGGAATTGCATTTGTACTTATTATCCTATAATTTTCAGATTCAGAATCGAAATAGTAAAAATTTAAAGCAGGTATTTCAGTCGTTTCACGATCCTTTACCCGTATGGTTTGAGTTATTGTTTTACTATTCCCATCTACTTTATCATATGAACGGGTATCAGGAAGATCAAAATTACTGCCAAGAAGGGGTTTCAGATCCGGTGCTTCAATATCCGGATTATTCAAACCCCTGAATGTAATATTAAGAGTAACAGGATCTCCGATATGGACTTTTACAGGTTCTGCAGAAACCTCTACAGAAACTTTTCCGGAAAACCCTGTAAAACTATCCGGCATATCCTCTTTAGGAAATGGAAGTATATTTACAATCCTGCCACCTGATGGAATTACAACAGTTTTATAAACAGGCTGTTCCTGTACTCTTCCAAAAAAATCCCGAACCTTCTCCGAACCAGCTAAAGCCTTAAAAACTGCAGTACTGCCGCCTAAATCAACCTTCCCGTCTGTTTTAGCTTTTAAAAATAACCTGGTACTAATTCCTGCATATTCTACCCCTTTGTATTTCTGATCGTTTCTTGTAAATACAAAAGGCGTACCATTGATCTCTATCTGATATTTTTCTCCACCCTTTGTATCATTACTATCTGCGTAAGTAAATTGATTCAATCCGGGGATTCTTACCGCAAGTTCTCTGATACTGGAATTAAATAAAAATGATACAGTCATACCGAACTCTTCACTAACATAGCTATTCCTTACTTCAGGGTTTAGAAGTAAATGATAATCTTCTGAAAATTCCGGCTGGTTTACCTGTAGTAGAAGCTGTTTTGTTTGCAGGTGCTGACCTTCAACATCAATAGTAACAGGTGGAATAGTAAGTTCACCTGCTCTATCCGGTGTAAGACTTAAAGTATATACAAATGCAAGATTTACATTTCTTGTTACTTTTCCATTTATATTTGTAACAGATTCACTGCTTCTTTTACCTCCGCCTAAATTAACAATTGTTACTCCCGGTATAAGGAGTTTCGGCTCAAAGGATTGTTCGCTCCCTTTTAAAGTTATTGTCAGCCGTACTGAATCACCAAGCCATATTTCATACTGTTCGAGTTCCGAATTTAAAGATATTGACTGTGAAAAACCTACAGCAGGATAAAGAGAAAAAACAAAAAACAAGACTAAAACCAGCAGATATTTCTGTTGGCTACCAGTCTTTATCAACATCACTTAATCCTCCTTTTGACTCAAGTATCTGACGGATCTGCATATTTTTACTCTCCTGATCGAGAATATCATTCATCTCTTTTTCTTCCATAGATTCCGGTGCAGTTTCTGTTTCCTGGTCCCCTGAATCCTGAATATTGCTGTCCTGCCCGTTCTGTCCATCCTCGTTTTTTTCTTTTTTATCTTCACTGTTATCATCATTCATGGATTCTTCAGACTTATCGTCTTTACTGTTTTCTTTCTGATCGGATTTGTTTTGTAATTGCAGCATTTTTTCCCTGATTATCTGCATATTTCTCTGAGCTCTTACCATGTTTTCTTCAGAAAGGGTATTTAATAAACAGGCTCTCTTAATTGATTGATATGCAGATTCCAGCATGGGCTGAACCTTGCTGGTATCTTCAATGCTGTCTGATGCTTTTGCGAGAGCAGTTCCATGATTGTAGTAGGCAGATGCGGCAATTTTATCATTCCCGGAATTTGATGCTTCTGCAAACAGGCTGATTGCTTCCTGAAGATTGCCTGTGTTAAATGATTCTACCCCTTTTTGTAATTTTTCAGTTCCATTGTCTGCAACTTCCGATATTCCTTCTCCCATAAGAGGGAAAGAGAGAAAACCAATACTGCATATTAAAAATATGTATTTCATTTTACTCTACGTCTCCCAAAATGCAAATTTTCCAGGATTACTGCAATAAATATTAATAATATTCCAGGCAGCAGAAAATATTGAAAGCGTTCTTCTCTAAGAATAGTTGTTTCCTCTTCGATAAACTTTTTTTCCTGGGTTTTTATGAGTGTGCTGTATATTTCTCCAAGATCAAATGTACCAGTCGCAACATTCAGATATCTGCCTCCGGATGTTTTTGCAGTCATCTCCCTTAAAGTATCGGCATCAAGCTTGCTCCAAATTTCCTGACCTTTATAGGTAAGAAATATTCTATTCCCCTGACTGTCTGTTACAGGTATTCTTTTACCAATATTTTCATCTCCAAGTCCAATAGCAATAAGCCGTATATTTTTCTGTGCCAGTGTTTCAGCAGCTTTTACCGGATAACTCTCCTGATCTTCTCCATCTGTAATTAAAATGATATCCCTGTATCCATCATTACCACCTTTAAATACATCAGAAAGTGTTTTTCTTAGTGCATCACCAATCATGCTGCCCCCTTTGGAAACGGAATCCGGTGCCAGATTATAAACGGCTTGTTTAAAAAAATTATAATCCAGTGTTAATGGGCATTTTACAACTGTACTCCCTGCAAAAGCGACAAGTGCAACCCGATCTCCGTCGATAGCATTTAACGAATCAAGAATTGCAATTTTTGCACGTTCAAGCCGGTTTGGTGCAATATCTTCTGCAAGCATACTCCTGGAAACATCTATTACAAAAACGACATCCCTTCCCTTTTTTGATATGGTAGTCTCCTTTATACCCCATGATGGTCGACTTAGGGAAAAGGTAATCAGAATAACTCCAAGAGCAAATACAGAAAGAACCGGAATTTTAAAATGACCTGAAATTTTTGTACTTCCTGTAAAATTGAAGTTGTTTGAAAGAAATTTTCTGCTGCTGATAATACTGATAATCCCTGTAATAAGAACAATCAGAGGGATCCATAGTAAGAAGAGTGCTCCCGGTTTAAGAAAAACAAACTGGTCCACTAAGGCAGCCTCCTTAAAACAGTTAAAGAAAGTAGTTTACTTACGGAGATCAGCACCAGCGAAAAGAAAAGAAAGCCGGGAAATAGTTCCTTGTATTCAATATGTGAATATGATACAAGTTCAGATTTTTCAAGTTTATCAATTTCTGTATATACCTTTTCCAATTCCTCAGCTGTATCTGCATGGAAGTAGGTTCCGCCGGTTTGCTCACTCAGCTGTTTTAATACATCACTGTTGACAGCAGAGCCTACAGGGATTCTTTTGGGACCAAAAAAACTATCTGTAACATAGCTGGCTTCCCCTGCAAAACCAATTGCATAGATTTTTATTCCCCATTTTTCTGCAAGTTCTGCAGCCTCACCAGGTGAATATTTACCAGCATTATTTTCGCCATCTGTCAGAAGAATAATAATTTTACTTTTAATTGTGTAACCCTTTCCCTCCTGTTTTTTTTCATCGATGGATTTTAATCTGGCAGCTGCCAACGCAACAGCATCTCCGATTGCTGTCCCATCTTCGGACTCTATTTTTACAGTATCCAGTGAATCGATAAACTCGCTTATTATTTTATGTGACATAGAAATGGGCGAGAGGGTGTCAGCATACCGGGCAAATGCTATAAGGCCAATCAGGTCATCCGGTCTGCCGGGGAGCTCACTGTCTGTCCCAATAACAAAATCCAGAACAGTTTTTTTTACAATATCAATGCGTCTTATATAATTCTTTCCCTGTTGTAATTCTGCATTCATACTGCCGCTTCGATCAAGTACAAGTTCCATTGCTACACCTTCTGTAACATTTCTGGTTTCATCTAGAGATTCTCCGGGCCTGGCAAGTGCTGTAACTGCAAGTATCAATCCAGCTGCCATAAGGATTTTAGGAAGCAGGATAAATCTTTGACGCAAAGATTTAACTCCAATCTTTAACTGATAAGTGCTGGAAAAATTTAATCCATAGCTACGTTTTCGAAATGGAAATGGAATTAGAAATATTAATGGTATAAGAAAAAGCAATACAAATGCCATTGGTGTTTGAAATGTCATTCCTCATTTCCTTTTGTCAGTCCATAAAATATATCCCTAAGGCGATTTTCTGTTGCCTTTCCTGTTAAAGGTTTACCCGGGAAATATAGTCTGTTGCACTCCTTAATGTACTCTTCCTTTTTGTCTGGTCTGTCTGGGATTTCCGGAGTTAAGCAGATGATTTTTCTCAATTCTCCATAAGCAGGACGTATGTCCTCCAGTGCTGTTTGATTAAGATATTTTTTCTCAAACTGCTCACGTAGTTTTAGAAGTACAGCTCTGTTATCAATTTCTTCAGGGACTGATTTTTTTCGTAAAAAGTAAATAATTATTAGCGCCAGAACTACTGCTATAACAGAAATCAGTATTAAAGGGTTTAATTTCGGCTTGTTTTCTATACTAATTAAATCAGCCATCTCCCTTTTATCAGGTCCATCTTTATTATCTGAATCAAATTGTATTAATGAAGGGTCTCCCGGGAAATCAAAGATTATCGGATTAAGTTCAAATGAAATTTTCGGAACAGAACCTTCTTCTATGGAGATCATATCAATAGCAATTGGATTTATCCGGACCTTTCCAGGCAGAAAAGCTTCGAATACAATTTTGATCATTAAATCTATAGAACTATCATTATTTAAGGCAGGATCATCCTGAATAATATCCAGAACTATTCCATTCTCTACAGGGGTCTCATTATTATTTGAATTCAGATGAAGGGTTGGAGAAAGATTAGAAGGGAAGTTGAGGTGGAGGGTTATTATTCCGTTATCCCCGTAAGGAACAGATTTTTCACTGTAACTGTAAACAAGAGTACTGGTTTCCTTTGTTATGGTTTCTCTGCGAAGATTGCTTTCATTGTTATCCGCTATTCCATCCTGTATGGTACAACCTATAAGACTGGCAATCAGCATTATTCCTGGTAATAATTTATTCATTTTCAGTGCTTTCCCCGTTTGGTAAAAAATACAGAAAGCTTGTGTATATACTCTTTACTTATATCCAGGTCCAAAAAATCTGCACCGCACTTTGCAGAGGTTTTTCTTAATTCTTTTAATCGTGTTTCGAAACACTTCCGGTAGGCCTGCCTGACCTTTCTGTTCGATGTATCCAATGTATATCCTGCTCCGGTTTCAGAGTCTGTAAAATTAACCAGTCCCGCCTTTGGTAACTCCCGCTCACCAGGATCATAGAGATAAACATTGACCAGATCGTGTTTCCTGGCAGTAATTTTTATACGTTCCTGCCATGTATTGTCGTAAAAATCGGAAAAAAGAAATACGATTGAACGCCTGTTTGCTATTTTGCTCAGATATTCGAGAGCTTTCCCAATGTCTGTTCCTTTCCCTACAGGTCTGAACGTAAGAAGTTCCCTGACCATGTAGAGAGTATGTTTAATACCCCTGGAGAGGGGAATAAAGAGTTCTGTTTTATCTGTAAAAAGAAGAATGCCCGTGCGATCATTATTGATAGTTGCGGAAAATGACAAAACTGAAACTATCTCCGCTGCAATCTCATTTTTTGTTTTCTCCCGAAACCCAAAATTCAGGGAAGAAGAAATATCAACTAAAAAATAAATTGATAGTTCACGTTCCTCTCTAAACCGTTTTATATGGGGATACCCTGTTTTTGCTGTAACATTCCAGTCAATGGAACGGATTTCATCCCCCGGGAGATACTCCCTAAGCTCCTGGAATTCAAGACCTGAACCTTTAAAAGCACTTTCAAATTCACCTGCAAACAGAGACGTAACTGATTGCCTGGTGTTAATTCTTATTAACTCAACTTTCCGAAAAATTTCTTTATCGATAACCATATAAATCTAATCCTTATCTCCCTTGATATGTTCTATGGTTCAGGAATTGCTTCGATAATCCGCTCAATAATATTTTCCGATGTAAGAGATTCAGCTTCAGCTTCGTAGCTTACAATAAGTCTGTGCCGAAGCACATCGTAAGCTATGTCTCTGACATCCTGAGGAACAACATAGGTCCTTCTGTTTAGAAGTGCCCGGGCTTTTGCCCCAATAGTAAGGAATATTGTGGCTCTGGGAGATCCTCCGTATCTGATAAGATTCTCAGCATCAACATTATATTTTTCCGGGTTTCTTGTAGCATGTATTATATCGACAATATATTCCTCAATTACAGGATCCAGATAGATCTTATCTAAAAAGATTCGAAGATCAAGAATATCTTCAGGGGTTGCCACGGTTTCTACTTTATCGGGAGGTGTAGATCTTGCCATCAGACGAAGAATCTTCAACTCCTCCTCTTTATCAGGATAATCTATTTTTACTTTCAGCATAAACCTATCAACCTGGGCCTCCGGCAGGGGATATGTTCCCTCCTGCTCTATGGGATTCTGGGTTGCCATTAC
>JAUVLL010000137.1 GCA_030600745.1 Spirochaetaceae bacterium
AACTATAGATGCTCCATGGCTTTTTATCGGATCTGAAAACAGTAAAATTTTTAATATTAATTCCATGATAAATTTTATGAATACTGATTTTATTGGAATAGTTGCTGATTATTTATCTGAGCCCGAACTTACAATCTGGAATAATAACATTCATCTGGTTATTGATAGGAACAGAATAATTTTTGATGAAGATGCTGTTATTCTTTTTAGAATTTATTTAAAAGCATATTCTGAGAGAATGGCAGAGTTATATTTACCAGCTATAGTTTTTATACATGATACCCATAAGTTTGATGAATTGACTCTTGAGTATCTTGCAGTTGCACTTGAAGATCTTTATATGGATTTGAATTTAATTCCCTTATTATTCTCAAATAAAGAAGATATTCCTGCATCATTTAATGGAATTAAGGGAAAAAAACTTAAATCTGAAGGATGGGTCCCTGATGGGGAAGTAAGACCGGTTCAAAGAGATAATAAATTACCGCCTTCCGTTGATTCACCAGTTTCTTTTTTCCATGCTGCAATGCTTTTTAGGGATAATAAAGAACTATATTCCGGACTTGAAGCAACTTATAAATTTCTTGATAATATGGGTTCAGCTTCAAAGCATTTTCTTATGATATATTCCTTATTTTATGATTTATGCGAAAAGGATCTTATAATTTCATACTTGTCTATAGACCAGTCCGACAAATTGAAAAATGAAAAATTATATAGTGACCTGGTTTCTAATGGGTTTATTAATCCTGATAATCTGGCAGCACCGGTTTTTTCCGAAATTAATCATATAATAGCTTCTGAAGTGAGTACGGATGATTTATTTCTTACGGATAAGATTATCAATGATATTGGTAATAATTTCACAGGGTGTAAATTAGCAGTTTTCGAGAAAATTGCACATATCTATCAGAAACTTAAGCTATATGATAAAGAGGCATTATATTTGCTCAAAACTATTGAATTGTTAATAGATTCAGGGAAAACAGAAAAGGCCGGTTTGTTTTTTAAGCGGATAGCTGATATTCAGAGCAGCACCGGTTTGAAAAACAATACAGTAGAACTAAGACAAAATATTTGTTTTCTAAGAGCAGCAATTTATGATAATAAGGATGATTTTGCAGCTGATGTCTTTTTACGTCTCAGCAGTATGGAATTAGATGATCCTATCCTTGATTCTGAAAGGAAAATTGCCTGCTCTGACTATCTGTATGCAATGTTTAAATATAAGAAGGGGCTTGATCTTGCAAAACTGGCCTTGCTGGATAGTCAGGATTCTGATGATACTTATTTAAAGGCACGAGTTAACTTGAATTTAGCAAAAATATTGATGGGTATGAGAAGGATTGATGAATCAAAAGATTATTTCAGGATTGCTAAAGAGACTGTAGATAGAGATAGTGATATTTCCAGAATATTAGAGATAATTACTTATGAGTCTGTTGTTAATTTTATTTTTGGCAATTTTTCTGAGAGTCTTCGTCTTATTACTAAATCAAAAACTATCTGTAATAATTCCGGTAGAAGAGATTGGGAGATATTTCTAATATTTATAAATGGTAGAATTTTGTTTGAACTGGGAAATTATAAAGAAGCGGTTGTTCTTTTTTCTGAAGGTCTTGGTTTGTGTGATATCTATTTTAATGGTAACGAGAAGAAAATCTTTAACATCTGGATTGGAAGATGCTTTATTTATCTGAAGCAATATAGATATGGATTAAAAATGTTAGACGATTATAACTCTTTTCCGGAAGCACTTTATTTTTCTGCGGAAGGACTCTATTTTCAGGAAGAATACAATAATGCACTAAAAAAAATAGAACAGGCATTCATTTGTGAGAGGGATAGAATCAGATTATTCTGTTCCTCCAATATTATTTCCTGGGAAAGCGGTTACGATTTTATTGAAGACAGAAGTCTTGCTGTGGAAGGTGGTCATGGTGTTCTTTTTCATCTCATACGGGCATTTAGATCTTTTTTAATGGCCAAAACAGGTAATCAATCTGAAGGTCAAACTGAGTTAGTTAAGCTAAGTAGAGAAGATCGGCTTTCCGATCTCGATTTAAATAACGGATACTATTATTATCTCCATGCTCTTACTCTGCCGGAGTATACAGGGGCTGAGGCGGTGGATAGACTTACTCTGCTAAGTAAGGCTTTACGTCATATTCAGCAAACGGCAAGCCATATCGATGATCCAAAAGAACGGCAGTTGTTTCTATCTAATAACTACTGGAATTCATGTTTAATGAGAGAGGGGAGAACATATAAACTGATATAAACCAGTTCCAATGAATGGAGCAGGTTAAAACCTTCTTTTTCTATTAAAACGTCTCTATTGACACAGACTCTGCTCGTTGATATATTACTCTTGGTTTTAACATGGTGGCGTAGCTCAGTTGGTAGAGCAATCGGCTCATATCCGGTTTGTCAGGGGTTCAAGTCCCTTCGCCACTAATTTTTATAAAACGTAGTTTGACTGATTTGAGGTTTATTTGGATAAGGCAATTTATGACCGGCAATTTTGGAAATTTTCTGCCTATGGATTTCTAAAAAATCTCAGATTTTTTGATCCTTTTATTGTTTTGTTTTTTCTGGATACAGGCTTAAATTTCCTTGAGATTGGATTACTTATTTCTTTCAGAGAAATAGTAGTGAACGTCTTTGAACTTCCTTCAGGTATAATTGCTGATTCTTTTGGTAGAAGAAAAAGCATGCTGCTTTCTTTTTGTGCGTATATTCTCTCATTTTTAATTTTCTTTTTCTTCCGGTTATTTATTACACATCTTGCTGCCATGTTTTTTTTCGGGATAGGCGAAGCTTTTAGGAGCGGTACTCATAAAGCTATGATTTTGGAGTATTTGCGCAGGAAGAATATACTGAATATGAAAATTCATTACTATGGACATACCCGCAGCTGGTCTCAAATGGGTTCTGCCGTTTCTGCTGTTTTGGCAGGGTTTATAGTTTTTTTCAGTCCTGGATATAGATATGTTTTCCTTTTTTCCATTGTACCATATATAGCTGAGCTGCTATTAATATCAAGTTATCCTGAATATCTTGATTTTTCTTCAGGAACCGGTGAATTGGAAGAACCTGAAAAAATACATTTTAAAAAAAGAATAAAAAATACTCTTAGTGAACTTATATCTATGATGAGAGAAAAAGCAACCAGAAGAGCTTTAATACAATCAAGTACATTTGATGCAGTATTCAGATCAATTAAAGATTATCTCCAGCCCGTTCTTCTTGCTCTTGTAGTAGGCCTCCCTGTGCTGCTGAATTACAGAGAAGATGAAAAGCTTTCCATACTATCGGCATTTGTATATTTTATTCTATATTTGTCAACATCATTTGCTTCAAAATCCTCAGGATCATTTGCGAAACGTTTTACATCTAATGAAAGAGGACTTAATTTTAGTTTTGCTTTTGGAATAGTTCTGATTTTAGCAATTGGTTTTTTCCTTTATTCAGGTCTTAATTATTTCCCCGTTTTTTTCTTTATTCTTTTTTATGTCCTGCAAAACATTAGAAGACCTATTGTAATAGGGTTATTAAGTACTCGTATACCTGCTTCTGCCATGGCTTCCGGTCTTTCTGTTGAATCCCAGGCAAAGACACTCCTTGTTACCATTATTGCACCTATTCTTGGATCTATTATGGATACTCTTGGTTTGGGTGTAACTTTTATTATTATTGCGGGGGTTCTTGCAATTTTTTATCCTCTCATAAGATTAAGAGAAGATATAAGATCATAATACAGGAGAAAGTATGATACTGTTTTTAATAAAAAAAGTTTTTTTTGATGTCTGGGATAACCTTATTACAATAGTTTTATTTAATATCGGTTTTGCCGCAATTATTGCAGGCGGGTCTTATATTGCTTTTTTGTTTGAACCTGCGGGAATAGGATATTTTATAACTGTAATTATTAGTGTTTTTATATTTAATATCTATGCCGGGAGCGTTTCAGGATATGTGGGTGATCTTGTTCAGTATAAATCCACCGAATTAAAATCTTTTCCTGGTTATATAAAAAAAATCTGGAAATCTGCTGCTGTTATATCAGTAATCAGCATATTTCAGATTGCTGCAATTTTTATCGGATTTCCGTTTTATTTTTCAATTGGCGGTCTTCCGGGTCTTGTTGGTCTGGTGACCCTCTTTTGGATTTCTGTGTTGTGGTGGATGTCTGTTCAATATTTTTTTCCTGTTGCCTGTCAACTTGAGAATAGTTTAAAGAAACAATTAAAGAAATCTTTTATATTGTTACTGGATAACACCTTTTTTTCGATATTTCTTGGTATATACTCGATTATAATTTTGGGGATGTCTTTTTTTACCGCTCTTTTAATTCCAGGTATTACAGCAATACTTCTCGCTCAACAAGCTGCATTAAAGCTTAGGCTTTACAAATATGACTATCTGGAGGAAAAAAGCGATGCAGACCGAAGAAAAATTCCATGGAACGCTTTGTTAATTGAAGAAAAGGAAAAGATCGGAACCAGAACGCTAAAAGGTATGATTTTCCCCTGGAAAGAGTAGGGGTGAACGGCCGTTCGCCCCTACTCTATTTCCCCGAGAAGCATCTTTAAATCTCTAATCTGGGAGATAAGTTTCTTCCTGTCTAAATTATGAAACTTTTTGGGGATCATCTCCCGGCTTGTACATTCAAGAACAGCAACAAGGTTTTGAAGCTCTATTTCGTGAGGATATGATGGAGGAATAAAATCTCTCATGGTTTCTTCCATGTCCTCTTCTGTTACTGTAATATGATTATTCATTGCTGCATTGAATTTGGCCCTGATAAGTATTGCTTCAAGATCCGCACCGGAGGAATTGAAGTGATATTTTTTAAGAAGGTCTGATATTGGGAATTTTTGTATTTTCAGTTTCAGTTTTTTAATAAGTATTTGAAAAAGATCTTCTTTTTGCTCTACTGTCTCAGGGTAAAAAAGTGCCAGATGTTCTTCAGCACGACCCTGTCGTTTAAGGTCAATTGGAATAAGATCCGGACGACTGGACAGCAAAAACCAAAGAATCTTTCCTCTGTATTCTGTGTTTCCCATAAAGGATGCAATTTGTGAAAAAATCCTGTTACTTGTCCCTGCATCGCCCTCCTGATTTCTATTACCAAGGAAGGCATCAGCTTCGTCTATCATAACACCTACGGGAGCCATAGCTTTTAGTATTATCAGTGCTTTTTCCAGATTGGATTCTGAAACACCATTCCATTTTGATCTGATATTTTGAAATCTAACCATAGGAATCCCAATATCCTGGGCAAATGCAGTTACCATAAAAGATTTTCCGGTACCAATGGCCCCTGAAATGAGATATCCCATGGGAAGAACATCCAGACGCCCCTGCCTGATAGCTTTTACAGCACTGTAAAAGCGTGATTTCACAAAATCATGTCCTGACACAAGTGAAAGATTGTGATCGGTTTCAATAAATTCAAGCAGCCCTGATGCTTCATTTTCTATTATATCTTTCTTTTTTTTCTTTAAGTATTCCAAAGTAACAGGTTTATCTTCCTGAAAGGATTCCGCGGCTATCTGATTAAGGTTCATAAGGTTCAATCCACTGGTAAGTTTAGCCATCCTTGCCGGTGTTAACCTGTTTTCAAGAATAAGTTCCTCTTTTCGCTCTAAAAATTCCAAAAAACTTTTTCTTATACTTTCATCAGGAATCGGGATACTTACTTTAACCGTAGTGGGTGATCTTACTAACGAACGGTTAATGTCTGATAGATTTTCCGTAAGCAGCAAAATGGATACATCCCCCTGGGTGAATATCGGATCATGGGACCACCTGTTCAACGTTACAAGACAGTATCTGTCCTCTTCTGTCATGCTTGTAACCTCTGTGTTAGGTATAAGAGTCTCAGCATAGTCGATTAAAAGAACTATTCTCAGTTTATTCGGTATATTCATTAAGAAATACTTTTCCAAAAGGTCAAAAGCTTTGGATGGATCCCTGGAAAGTAAACCCTCCAGCGAAATATCAGGAAAGGCTTTATTCATTACGGAGAGGTACTTTTTCTGCATCTCCGTTGTACAGAAATTTATGCCGGAAGATCTGTCATAATAGGCAATTATATCCTGATTGCCAAAAAGAACTTCCGAGATAAATTCCTGTATTCTAACAAAAATAAATTCTCCTTCATACATCTTATTAGGAAGAAAATCTCTTATATTTCCATGTACGAGGTATAAATTTGTTGTTTTAGAACAATATTTATAGGATAAATCCTGTGCCCACACAGGCAGGATCTTTATAAAATCAAGGTTTTTAAGAATAAGTTGTTCGGACATTGCCCCTCCCGGATAACCAACCTGGATTGAAGTATACGAGCAAAAGCATTAGAGGTCAATTGATTGCAGGTGTTGCCCGTAAAGACAAAATAATTACAGTATTGTATACACTCAGTGAAGAAGGTATTATTAAACATCATTACCTAAAGAGGAAGCTGCAATGGAAATAGGAAGGCTGAAATTTAATCCTGGTGAGCGAACATATATTATGGGAATATTAAACGTTACACCCGATTCTTTCTCTGACGGAGGTAAATTTACTGTTTTTGACAGTGCAATTGCTCATGCCGTGAAAATGGCTGAAGAGGGAGCTGATATTATTGATATTGGAGGTGAGTCGACGAGGCCCGGCCATCTTGAAGTTGGTGAAGAAGAAGAGCTCGAAAGGGTTATTCCGTTGATAAGAGAACTTGTAAAAGTATTGGAAATACCTGTTTCAATCGATACTTCAAAGGCTGCAGTAGCAAGGGAAGCCGTTAAGGCAGGAGTATCAGTTATTAACGATGTCTGGGGGTTTAGAAGGGACCCTGAAATTGCTTCTGCAGCAGCGGCGGCAGGTGTTTTTTGTGTTCTTATGCATAATCGGGACAATACGGATTACAATAATTTAATTGCTGAGATAAAAACAGAACTTACTGAAAGCATAAATATTGCTCTTTCTGCAGGTGTTGAGAAGACAAAAATAATAATTGATCCGGGAATTGGATTTGGCAAAACAGTGGAACAGAACCTTGAGGTAATGGCGAGGTTGTCAGAATTTCAGGATATGGGATTTCCTTTACTGCTGGGTACATCCCGGAAATCAATGATTGGTCTTTCCATGGATCTTCCTGTTGATCAACGCCTGGAAGCTACAATTGCTACAACAGTAATTGGGATAAACAGTGGTTGTTCGATTTTAAGAGTACATGATGTAAAGGAAAATCTTCGTGCAGCGCAAATGACAGATATTATCATGCGCTATAATTCAGAAGGTAGAAGAAAGTAATGGATAAAACAGGCAATGAAGGTAAAACTCATACTGCATTTATTGGAGTAGGGTCCAATATTGGAGACAGATGTAATAATATTCTCATTGCAGAAAAAGAGATAAACTGTTCAGATGTATGTAAAGTTGTTGAAATCTCAAAGATATACGAGACAGAACCATTTGGATATCTTGATCAGGATAAATTTCTTAACTGTGTTTTTAAAATTAAAACCAGCTTAATGCCGGATCAGCTTCTTAAATTTCTTCTTGCAACTGAAAAAAAATTAAAAAGGAAAAGAGTTGTAAGGTGGGGACCTCGAACAATAGATCTGGATATTCTGTTATATGATAAGCTTGTAATTTCTTCCAAAGATCTGGTTATACCACATCCGGGAATGCATGAGCGCATGTTTGTATTAAAACCGTTATGTGATCTGGCTCCTGACTATATACATCCTGTTTTAAATGAAAGGTATTCCACAATTGCAGAAAAACTTAAATCGGAACAGTCCCCGTCAGTGGAGTGGATGCCTGTTTAAATAATTTTGTAATTGATAAAAGAATATTTATACAGTAAACTTTTTACATAACAGATTCCTGGAGAATGTATTAATGATAAAATTGGATAAAATCAACCGGCAGATACTGAATATTTTACAGAATAACAGTCGTATTACGAACAATGACCTTGCAAAAACAGTAGGTCTTGCACCGGCTACAACTCTTGAAAGGGTAAAGAAACTTGAGGTTATGGGAGTTATAAAAGGTTATGTAGCTCTGGTTGATCAAAAAAAAATTGGTAAACCGATTACTGCTTTTGTTGAAATATCTATGGGAGACCATACAGCTACTGCAATCAGGGAATTCAGTAAGGAGATTGTTGCAATACCGGAAGTTCTTGAATGTCATCATTTGGCAGG
>JAUVLL010000204.1 GCA_030600745.1 Spirochaetaceae bacterium
ACTCATATATTCTTCTGTTATTAAGGAATATCTGAATGTAACGTCTGTCTTTTCTGTGCAGAGAAGGATCTCCTGCTATTATTCGAATATTAAAATCTTTATTTTCAGTCGAAAAATCATGGAGGAGATGTTTATCAAAAATTTCCGGATAAGCAGCAAGAATTCTATCTTTTAATGATGAAACAGGCAAAAATGTTTTTAATACTTTTTCAGAATAAAATCTGAAAGATATTTCCGGGAAGGGAAGTGCTTTCTCTATAAAAATTTTTCTACATGCAGTAGATTCAGCAGAAGATCTTTTTAAAAATTTTTTCCTGGCCGGTATAGAGTAAAAAAGGTCAGAAACATCTATTACAGTCCCTTCCGTACCCCCTGATTCATTTATAGAGATAAGTTCCGAACTGTGTACAACAAGTCGGTTGGGAACCTCTTTCTCTGTTTTACTTGTTATTTCAAGTCGGGAGCAGGCAGCTATACTGGAAAGTGCTTCTCCCCTGAATCCGAGTGTTTTCAGAGTATCAAGATCTTCAAGTATATCAATTTTACTTGTGGAGTAGGGCAGGTAACATATTTCAAGATCTTTACGGCTCATTCCAGTGCCGTTGTCTATTGCCCTTATATGATCAATTCCACCATTTTTAACATAGATGTCAATTTTATCTGCACCTGCATCCAATGAATTGTCAAGTAGCTCTCTAATTACAGAAAACGGCCGGTCAATAACTTCACCGGCCGCTATCCGAAGGGCAACAGAATCCCGAAGGATCTTAATCCTTCGGGAAGTGTTTTTATTACTCATAGAATCAGCTTACTAAAAACCAATCCTTGTTTCAATGGTAATTACAGGAACAATTTCAGGATAACCGTTACTAAGATAAATAATGGTACCGTCATCTTCTGTTCTTACGCTCGTTGATATAACAGCAGCAAGAGCAAGGGTTGGTGCTATTGGATAAACAATCTCACCTGTAAAAGTTGTGTTTGCATCAAATAATGTAAGTTCATCTTCCAAAGCATTATCAAGTAATGTTGGTATAAACTTTGTTCTGTGGTAGGCAATAGAACCATAAATATCCAGAACCGGTATGGTTCCAGGCAGAACTTCTACTTCAAAGAGGAACTCATCTTCATCCGTAGGGCTTCCATCCGGGTTCCATGGCCACATATAGCCAATAGTTGTGTTTATCTTATCGAAAAGTGTAAAACCTCCCTCTCCATAGATACCCATAACTGTCTGATTGTATTCAGGATTATCCATATCATCAAGGTAATCATTAATATCTTTAATATAGGTACCTCTTAAACTTTCGTATGCAGCATTAAAAAATGATGGTTTAAAAACACCGTCAAAATATCTGTACTCAAGTCTGTAGTCAAGAAAGAGGATGTTACCAAACATACCGGCATTCCAGCCGTAGTTCCTGAATTCACCACTGTCTGAATCAAACATCATATCTGATTCAAACTCAGTATTTCTATATGGAACCATACCAGCGATATCAGCAAAGAAAATGAACGATATGATATCATTTTCCATTAATGGGAAGTCTAAATCAGCGGCTGCTGTAAAAAACATTGTATCGGAAGGTACTGGAATCAGTGGGTCTGCGGAGTCATCCGGGTTGATATCTACTGCACTGGAAAGGCCGAATGCAAGGTTGCCAATTGGTTTGATAAAAATCCTTGCTCCAAAAATTTCCGGTTTTGCAAGGTCATTAACAACATTTTCAAAACCTGCTTTATCACCTACTATTCCCAAATTTAAACCAACTCTTCTAATCGCAGGAAAGTTAGCATCATTGGCAAAGTCTTTCATTAGAATACCATGACCAAGGGTAACGCTATTGATATTACCTACTTTGAAAAAGAAAGGATCTCTCTGCTTTCCCCATTCAATATACCGAATTTTCAGAAATAGATCCGAAAGAGCATCTAATGCAATATCTTCATATCCTTCCTGATCTACTCCGAAGGACCATTCATTATCTCCCTGCGGGCGGTACCAGTCGTCGGGATCAAACAGATCTGTTTGGTAAACAATTGGCAGATATAGTGACATTTTCAGCTTTCCAATGTTAAATGTAGGTTGAATTATTGCCTTTGAATAAGTATCTCCATCAATTGTTAATGTTCCAATTTCCAGACCAAGTATATCACTTAAGGCTGACAGGAATGCATTTTCTTCAATTGCTTCCTTTGTTTTATCAGTGCTTTGTTCGTCTGTAGTTTCTTCCGGCACTGTTGAGACTTCTTCAGATTCAGCTGCTTCTTCAACTTTTTCAGTAAGTTCCTTTACATGACCGGGTACTCCTGTGGGGTCGAGACTTTCAAAAATAACACCTTTGACCAGTTCATTCATCTGTTCTGTGCTGGCAGTCATAGCTTTGAAAACTTCAGCAAGTACATCTCCGACCATTCCTGATCCCAGTTGGATCTTATGGTTGGTTAAAGTGTTTGTATAATCAATCAGACCATCGACTACAAAGGCTTTTTCTTCGCTTCCGGGAATGGAAATTACACCAAAGTCTGTACCGCGAACACCACAGACAGCGGATTGTGTTCTTATCTGATAAATTTCACCTATGCCGGCTCTGGCTGCAACAGCTCTGATTTTTCCGGAAACAAGGTTGAAGTTGTTTGATTCTTCAGGCGACTTCTGAAGCTTTTCTATTGTAAAAACTGTAAATTGTGAGAGTTTTATGATTGAACCGTTGGGGTCAAGTCTAATTTCTGCTGCAGTTCTGTTGGTTCGGATTGTATCTCCCTCGTTAAGATCCATGCCATAGTATATATCATCAAGAGTAATACCATCGGCACCTGTAATTTCAATTTCCATATCATCATCAAAGTACTCCAGTATTGCAACCGGATCTCCGTACTGTGCAAAAAGACTGAATGATACAGCTGTAAGCATTAATAATACAAATATTTTTTTCATTATATAACCTCCTGTTAAAAGCTGATTGCAGTGGATAGTTTTGCAGTGGTTTCCCATTCTGATTCACCAGGCAGCGCATCCGGAACATATCTAAGATCATATCCGAGTGTTATTACAGCCGGACCTGTTTTGTAGTTAATATTTACACCTATAACAGCATTTTCGGGATCAACCAAATCTTCCCAGTCTTCGATATATCGTTTGTCGTAGCTTGCATCGAAGAATACTCCGGGTAAGAGTCCTTCACCAATTACAAGGACAGACCTTAGATGGGGAAAGGTTGTTTCCTGATCCGGATCCCTTTTGAAAGCACCATCAACAGATGTATTAAAAACAAGCATATTATCCAGAAAAGTGAAACCAAGACTGGCAAGCCAGCCGGCATAACCATCAATTTGAGTACCTCCGCTATAGACGGAATACTTGGTTTCTCTATAGAGATCGTAAACAGAATCAAAGTAGAACGGCATGAAATTATCACCCAACAAGAGAGCGTTTAAACCGTAGTTGATAAAACTGACAAATTGACCCCCAAAACCAAGAAGACCACCTGTACTTGTTTCGGTCCTATTCTCTGTAGAGGGTTGAAATGCAACATCACCAAAAACAGCAAGAGAAACTACATTATTTGAAATTAAAGGCTGCTTAAAATCAACCCCGTAAATCGAAACAGTCTCAGGATTTGTTGCTCCTGTACTGATAAAGTCATATAGTGCATCCGGTTCTCTGTCAAATGCAGCTGTAGTTCCTATCTGAAGATTGTTGATTATTGGTATATTCAGATCTGTCAGAGGTCTTGCAAAGATTCTGGTACCGAAAACATCCATCTTTGCCAGGTTTCCCGCAAAGGTTTCAAAACCAATATAGGGAAAATTAAATAGATTCCCGTCCAGATCGAAGGCAAGGCCAACCATTCTTAACTCAGGAAGAAAGTTCGTATTGGAATAATTGCCCATAATGAATCCATTTCCTAAAGTACCATCATCTATAAAACCGAGTTTAGCATAGATATCATCACCCTTATGACCGTATCTTACATATCTGAAGATCGGGAGATAAATATCCAGGTAGGTAGTGTCACCTTCCGGGGTCCAGTCTTCCTCTCTGAAATCAAAATTACCATTTCCATCATCAAATCTGTAATGAAAAGTCAGTGCAAGCCCCATACCAAACTTACCTAATGAAAATTCCGGGTTAATGGAAAGCATTTGATAAGCAACAGATTCATCATTTTCAATAAAAGTTTCTGCTCCAAGTTCCATAACCATACCGAAGTCAAAACCGGAATCTTCTTTTTCCTGACTGAATACAGGAACAGCCATCAACACTATAATAAATAATAAAAATATTTTTCGTAAGAAAATCATATCCTCTCCTTATTTAAGGCTACACTCTGATAAAACTATGTAAATGCCGGGTTGTCTCATTAGTTGAAGTATATACCAGATTAAATAAAAAAAACAGTTCGGGCAAAAAAAAGCATGAAAAGATTATGGTCTAAAAAGAAAGTTTTGCAGAAATACCTGCTTCAATACCGAGTAGATAATATTTTGTCATAACTGATCCGGCAGTAATATTCTTTTGATCCCATCCTATCCCCGCATATAATGAAATAATTCCGGTATCAGAAATAATAAGATTTGTAGTATGGTTTGCAGTAAGAGTATACGAGGACTCTTTTTGTTCATCTTTGATACTTGTAGAAACTGTTAGTTTTTCAATATGTTCGTAATAGGGTTTATTGTCCTTATCATAAACGATTGGAATTTTTATAGGATGTTCAGGTTTCACCTGCCAGTTATATGAAGTGGATGTGCTGCTGTTCCAAATTAACGGCATCCATGTCCAATTATGGCCTGTCTCGAAATTAATGGAATTTTCCTGAGTTATGCTGAAATTAAGGTAAAGGGAATAATTAATATTAAACAGGGGGTCTTTAAGAACATCTGTCCTGTAAGAATTGTATTCTCCGCCAACAGACAGGACATTTGTTATCTCTTCTGTCTGATACCAGCTGAAAAGAGGTGTACTGCCGAGTTTTCCAAAGATATTTAGTGCAGTTGCTCTTGTTTCGAGATTGATTTTTAATTTGTCGGTTGTGGAATCATAGTCTCTGGTAAGATTTCTGGCAATATTGATATTTATGGCAGTCGGTATGAAAATATCGGAAGGACGTGATCCTGTCAGTCTGGATATATAAAGGTAGAATTCAGGTAGATATTCAGCATTTCTATCTCCTGTTGTATCCTTAATAAATTGATTTCCAAAGTCCGGGAAAATAATTTCCCATAGTGGAATACCTGTGTAATAGAAGGTATTGGTTTCCAGATGGATGATCGAATCTTTTGTATCTGTGAAAAAATTAGTATCTGTGTCTGCATCAATCCGGGTGTTAATAATTTTTTTATATCCCGGTGTAAAAATAAATTGATTGAGGCTTTCCCTGTTAAGCATAAATTCCATACTGGTATCCAATAACTGATTAGTAGAAAGAGTTCTTTCATCTAAACCTGAAATATTACTGGTAAAGGATTCATCAATTATCAGGGATGTTGTATTGCCTTCTATATCCGGGTTGATTTTAATGGTTGTATTTCTGTCGTTATGAATATTCCCGGGTATAAAAAGCTCGTAGGAAGATGTAAATTTTTCAAGTGGATCCATATTCTTATATGGATTTTCTTCACTCCTCATATTAAAAGATGTTGATGCAGACAACCGGGAGCCCTGGTCCCAACTGGTATCGGAAGAAATTTCCCAGCTTCTGGTAAGATTTTGAATACTGTAAACTGATCCTCCCAGCAGCCTGAGAGATGTTTTACCTATTTCTGCTGAAATAGAATTTTCTCTTGTAACAGATTCAGACAGGGGCATATTAATCTCACTGAAACTGTCATTCAGGATGATTCTGTTATCCAGGAATGGTATTGTAAATAAAATACCAGGTGAACTGAAAAGCTGTGTTTCCTGCCATTGCAGGTCAAGATTTGCACTTATTCGCATGGAAAGAAGGGTTATAGATAAATCGGAAGCGGTGTAGATGGTTGAATCTCTGTTATTTGTAAAACCGGAGGCAAAATCACGGCCGATCAGGCGGGACGAATTGCTGAAATTAATATTACTTAAAAGGGTGGTTCCATTAATTTTGTAGATAATTCCCGGGTGACGGTAGTTAAATGTGGAACCGAATGCACCGCTTACACCCGTAACAGGGTCTTCAAGATGGACTTCATCGAGAAGCAGTGTACCGGCTGCAGCAGTAGGGCAATTTGCAGAGATAGAAAGTCTGTTGACAGAAACAGCATTCACATCCCTT
>JAUVLL010000149.1 GCA_030600745.1 Spirochaetaceae bacterium
TGGCAGTAACTTTTGTTCAGACAAGATTAACTCAGCCGCCGGATTCAGAAGATAAAAATCTAAACAGGGCATCATATTTAATTCCAGTATTAATATTTGTGGTTCTCTACAAACTTCCATCAGGAGTTGTTCTCTATTGGATAAGCCAGACATCAGTATCCATAATCGAAAATTTTATTGTATCCAGGAATTTGGAAAGGAGAGTGTCTTAATCCAACGGTATTTACTCGATTTTATTCTCTTTTTACGTAACCCCGGTTCTCCAGTCGTTGAACTATATTTGTAACTGTTGCATTGCTGAGGGCTGATAAGTATATCATTACTGATATAAATATTTTCCAACTCAAACCTACCTGGGAGTAAATTGTACAAAACTATAATTAATATATAGCCGTAAAGTCTCTTAAAAGGCAATAGAAATTATACTGTAATATATTTAGAATTATAAATAAATATATATTAGAATACTAAATATATTTACAATAAAATCCAATATATAACAGGATTTTTTTAATTGCAATAAGTCCTCCATCAGCATCATTCAATACCAATGGATATTTCGTGTCAGGGTTAGATTTTATGATGAGTCAACGCGGGGTCTTGCAATAAGTTAGAGTTGTAAGTATAATGTTTTTAATATCTTTAGTACATAAATGACTCTACTGAAAAAAGGTAAATTAACTGCCTCTAAGTGTTTTCTACTGAATATAGAATGATCAATTTATAGTGAAAAATTAGTTTTTGCAGGGAGTCATAAATAATATTCTAACTAAGGGAGTACGATATGAAAAAATTTACAGTTCTTTTTATGACGGTTCTGTTTATCTTACCGTTTGTGAGTTTGTTTGCAGGTGGACAGAAGGACGCTGAAGGAACACAGCAGGAAGCTGAAGGAAAGATGATTATAAGGATTGCAGATCAGGTACCAAATCTTATAACGCCAGGTGTATGGGATGGCCAGGTTTTTTCCTTGAATTCCTCCATCTATGATTATCTTATTGAGATGGATGCTGAAACAGGAAAGTTAATTCCAGCACTAGCGACAGAATGGAGCAGTGAAGATGGAAAAGTCTGGACTTTTAAGCTTCGTAAAGGTGTTAAATTCCATAATGGTACAGTTTTTACTTCAGAAGATGTAAAATATACGATTGAAATGACACAGGATCCGGATATGGGGCATTTAAAAAAAGAAGATTTTGCCGTTGTAGAAAGTATCAGCACACCGGATGATTTTACTGTTATTATTAATTTGAAAGAAGTTTTACCTACATTTATGTATCAGATGACCGATTATCACATGGCAATACTTTCATCCGAATATGACTATGACAAGCTTGGAGAATCAGCACCAATGGGGACCGGTCCATTCATGCTTAAAAAGCTTATTCCGAAAGAATCTGCTTTACTGGTGAAAAATCCTGACTACTGGCAGCCGGGACTTCCAAAAGCTGATGAATTAAGGATATACTTTGTTCCTGATATTGATGCAAGTGTTTCAATGCTCGAAGCTGGAGATGTTGATATCGTACCGCAGATTTCTCCCATTATTAAAAAAAGGCTTGAAGTTTCTGAGGGTTACAATGTTGTTTCTCCTTACCAGGAGCATAGGTATATCGCCATGGCTGCAGATAGAGAACCCTTTGACGACAACAATGTGCGGTTGGCGTTTAAATACTGTATGGATCCTGAAATACTGGGAAAGGCCTGTCAGGGTACCTTTGAAAAAGATATATACTACAATGAAACGCCTCTGCTGAATAAGCATGAACAGTATAAGGACATACCTTTCCGAGGGAGGAATATCGAAAAAGCTAAAGAGCTTCTTGCAAAAGCAGGGTATCCGGACGGCTTAACTGTGAAATTTTATTACGCTTCTGATCATCCCTATGGAAATGAAATTGCCCAGACTCTAAAAGAAATTGCAGCACCCGCTGGATTTACTCTGGATCTTAAGGGATTTCCCAGGGATATCTATCTTTCCCAGTACTGGATGAACGAACCTCTGCTCCTTACAGGATGGGGAGGACGGACCGATCCTTCAATGATGCTTACGCTGGCATATCACTCTAAAGGTCCATGGAATGAGTCTCACATGAATGATCCGGAAGTTGATGATCTTATATCAAAGATAAAGAGTGAAATTGATGATCTACAGAGACAAAAATATTATGATAAACTTCAGGAAGTGTTCTTTGAACGCGGTACGGTTATTAATATTCAGGTTCCTTACCTGGTTGGTTTAAGTAATACAGTACAGGATTACCGTCAGCCGGTAACAATGATTACTCAGTTAAAGTATGCCTGCTTAAAATAGAATAACGAATGAATTTCTTAATAAAGTTTTTGAAACGGCTGGGGTTTATGGTATTAACTCTGGCCGTTATGTCTTTTATTATTTTTGTTCTTGTAGAGATTATGCCGGGAGATGCTGCTCAGACTGTTCTGGGACAGAGTGCTACACCGGAATCCCTTGCAGCTCTTCGGGAATCAATGGGGCTTGATGACCCGCTGTATATACGTTATGGACGCTGGGCGGGTGCATTTATCCATGGAGATCTTGGTGAATCACTTTACATGAGAGGTGTGCAGATAAACACCATTTTCTGGAGAAAGGTAGGGCATTCAGTTATTCTTGCACTGACAGCACTTGTATTTTATGTTCCCCTTTCACTGTTTTTCGGTGTTCTTGCCGGAGTAAAAGCAGGAAAATTAACAGATTCGATAATCTCTTTTTTCGGGCTGGCTACAATGGCTCTTCCTGAATTCGTATCAGGTATTATACTTATTACTGTTTTTGCTATTAAAATACCGCTTCTACCTATTACCAGCATAATCCCTATTGGGGAGACACTCTGGGAAAACCTGAATATTCTTGTTTTACCTGCTTTATCAATAACATTTGTAATGTTTGGCTATGTTTCCCGTATGCAGCGTTCGTCGATGATAACTGTAATGAATTCCGACTATATCAGAGCTGCTGTTCTTAAAGGCATGCCCCAGGGATACGTTATCTTTCGACATGCTCTTAAGAATGCTCTTCTGCCGACAATAACAATAATCGGTATGAACATGGGATGGCTTTTTGGGGGGCTGATAGTTGTGGAAACTCTTTTTGGTTTTCCGGGACTTGGTTCTCTGACTTTGTCTGCTATAAAAACCAGAGACGTCCCGCTGCTTGAAGCCAGTGTTCTTTTTATTACTTTTATTTTTGTTATTTCCACTTTTATTACAGACATGATGTATGCCTTTCTGAATCCTCGTATTCGTTTTAAAAGGGGAGAAGTATGAAAACTATGTTTCTTCTATTAAAAAGGAATCCCCTTGCTGTTTTGGGAATTGTGATACTTTTTATCTGGATTTTTGCTGCATTTTTTGGGCCTTCATTCCTCTCTTATACCTACACAGAGATGGACATGGATCATCAGATGAGTTTGCCGGGAGAGTACAATCACTTACTGGGAACCGATGCTCTGGGTCGGGATGTTTTTGCAAGAATAATATATGGGAGTCGGTCTATATTAACAGTTGCACTGATGACGAGTCTTTTTTCTTCTATAGCAGGTATACTTATTGGGTTTACTTCCGGTTATTTTGGCGGCCTGATTGATATGATCTTTCTTCGAATAATGGATATAGTTATGGCCATACCTCCTCTTGTTCTGGCAATGGTTGTATTGGGTATCCTTGGAGATTCCACTATTTTCAGTCTTACACTGATAGTCTCAATAGCCTACACACCTGCTACGGCCAGAGTTGCCCGGGGTGCATTATTAAGCTGTAAAGGCAATGAATATGTTGATGCCGCCCGGATAAGGAATGAATCCCATTTTTTTATTATGTTTGTGGAGATACTGCCAAATACAATTGGTCCGGTTATTGTTGAGATTACAGCACGTTTTGCATATTCAATAATGATGATAGCCTCTTTAGGCTTCCTTGGAGTTGGTCTTCAGCCGCCTACTCCGGACTGGGGGATGATGGTAATAGAGAATAAATCTATTATAAAAACAGCTTCCTGGACGGTTCTATATCCTTCTCTTGCTATAGCATCGCTTGTTATCGCAGTATCACTATTTTCCGACTTTGTAAGCAAGGTAATGATTCATGAAAAATAGACCCATACTTGAAGTAAAAAACCTGGATGTTGTATATAAAACTTTAACGGATGAGATTGTAGCCCTTAAAGATATTAATCTACAGGTGGGGGAAAGGGAATCACTGGGGATAATTGGTGAATCGGGATGCGGAAAGAGTACTCTTTTTTATGCAATTATGGGTTATCTGCCGTCCAACGGAAACAGTACGGGAGAGATTTTCTTTAAAGGTGAGAACCTTCTGGAAAAAGGTCAGAAGGAGATGATGGAATATCGTGGAAATCGAATAGCAATGGTGTATCAGAACCCATATTCATCATTAAATCCATCACTGACTATAGGATACCAGCTGGATGAAGTAACCATGTTTCACAGGAGGTTTTCCAGGAAAGAAGCCAGGAAAGTGAGTATACAGTCTCTGACAGATCTGCATCTGGGAGATGCTGCAGGTATTGTGCATCGCTATCCCCATCAGATCAGCGGAGGTATGCAGCAGCGAATATGTATAGCAATGGCACTTTTATGCCGACCGGATCTATTAATTCTTGATGAACCAACGACAGCGCTGGATGTTACAACCGAGGCTGTTATTCTTGATATAATAGGGGAACTTAAAGAAAAGTATGATATGTCTCTTATTTATATTTCTCATGATATTGGTGTTGTAAACAAAGTATCGGACAGAATTGCTGTCATGTACCGTGGGGAAATAGTGGAAAAAGGTTCCCAGAATACCATATATCAGCATCCGGATCATCCTTATACAAGAGCTTTGATAAACTGTATGCCCCGGTCTGGTATAGTCAAGGAGGAAGTGCGCCTTAATACTATTCAAGGCTATGTTACCAGAAGAAGTGCCGCAGAAACTGGATGTCCGTATATAGCCAGGTGTGAAAAAAAGGCACATGATTGTGAAAAAGGATATGGGTTAAAGGAAAATTCGCCACATCATTTTTCAGCCTGTACAAGGGCTTATGCAGTGGATGTGCCGGATAGAGAACGAACTGCTTTGAAAAAAGTTGAAGAGAACTATGATGA
The DNA here is from genome assembly GCA_030600745.1 of Spirochaetaceae bacterium. Taxonomy (GTDB): domain Bacteria; phylum Spirochaetota; class Spirochaetia; order B11-G9; family B11-G9; genus JAJRQE01. The sequence continues at coordinate 5,133 of JAUVLL010000149.1, forward strand.
AGAAAAAAATATATTAAAAATAGAAAATCTTTACAAATACTATGGAAGACAGGGGAAAAAGATAAGGGCTCTGGATGGGGTGACAGTTTCCCTGGACAGGAATAATGTTCTTGGTGTTGTCGGTGAATCCGGATGCGGAAAGAGTACTATGGGTTTGACAGTAAGTGGTTTGCTTAAACCGACTAAGGGTAAACTGTTTTTTGACGGCATGGATATTTCTGTATCCTGGGAAAAAAGGACACCTGATACACTGCGGGGAATCCAGCTGATATTTCAGAACCCCGGGAGAAGTCTTAATCCCTCTTTTACCATTGAAACAATTATCGGGCGTCCGATGAAAAAGCTGCTTGGAATAAAATCAAAGGTTGAACGCCGAAAGAGGATAATTGCTATTCTTAAAAAGGTTGATATTGGAGAGGAGTATCTTAACCGTAAGGCAACCCACCTGAGCGGCGGTGAGATGCAGAGAGTCGCTCTTGCCCGGGCTTTTTCTATCTCTCCGGATTTGCTTATCTGCGATGAGCCGACATCTGCTCTTGACGTTTCGGTGCAGGCCTCAGTTTTAAATCTTCTTGGAGACCTTCAGCAGGAATCGGGTGCGGCATATATATTTATTTCTCATGATCTGAATATTATTAATTATTTTAGCGATTATATTATGGTAATGTATCTGGGACGTGTCTGCGAATATGGCAGAAAAGATGAGGTAGTCGGCCCTCCCTATCATCCATACACGGAGGCACTTCTCTCTGCTGTTCCTGATGTTGATCCTTCACTGAAAAAGAGGACTATACGTCTTGAAGGTTCCCCTCCAAACCCGACAAAAAAAATAGGTGGTTGTCCTTTTGCCGGCCGTTGTCACAGACAAATCGGAGAAATTTGTATTAATGTGCCTCCACCAAGAGTAGAGTTTTCTGATACACATTTTGTATACTGTCATTTATCAAAGGAAGAAATGCAGGGTATTTCATCGTAGCTGTTAGAAGAAGCAGCCTATCTTTAATGATTTGTTCTTTTATTATGGGTTATTTTTAAGGGGTAGATATACAAAATTTGATTTATAGATAGCTATATCTTCAAAAAGAACCGTGCGATTTCAAAATAGATAGACAACCCGGCAACATCTATCACTGTTGCCATCAGCGGCCCTGACATAACAGTAGGATCAAAACCCATCCGGTGAATAAGAAGAGGTGCAAGGGTCCCTATCATATTGCTGATGAGTACAACAAATATAAGAGAGGAACCAATAATAAGACCCTGCTCAAGACCAAGTCCCGGGGGCAGAATGATGCTGCGTAAAATAATTACCACTCCTGTAATTATACCCATTAGAATGCCGACAAGAAGTTCCTTTAACATAATTACTCCAATCTCACGAAACTGGATTTCTCCTGTTGCAAGACCGCGGATCATCAGTGTGGAGGACTGGCTGCCTGCATTGCCTCCTGTCTGGGTTATTACAGGCATAAAGATAAACAGAAAGGCAGCACTTACTATAACTTCTTCATAATGATAAAGTACATTAGTGGTTATGGTTCCCACTAATAGCAGGACTATAAGCCACGGAACCCGTTTTCTTACCAATCCCCAAATGGATGTCGCCATATAGTTCTCAGCATCACCGGACATGGCACCCATTTTGTAGACATCTTCTGTTTGTTCGTCCCGAATTACATCTAACACATCATCGAATGTAATATCGCCGAGAAGTACGTTGTTCTGATCCACAACCGGCAGAGATACAAGATCATTAGCCTCCAATATTTTTGCAGCTTCCTCCTGGTCTGTATCTTCCCTGACAGAGATCACTTTTTCATCCATAATATCTGAAATAGTAAGATCATCTTTTGAAGAGAGAATATCCTGAATTGAGACAATCCCAATTAGCCTTTGAAGGTTGTCCAGAACGTAGATATTGTAAAGAAGTTCTACTTTGTCAGCATTCTTACGAATAAAATGCAGTGCATTAGCCACGGTTACTGTTGATCGAATAGCCAGATATCTCGGGTTCATCAATCCTGCTGCATCATCTTCGTCAAACCGCAGCAGAAATAACGTTTCCTGTTTTGCCTTATCACTTAAACTTTCCCAGACTGTCTTTCGAATATCAGGATTAACACTCTGGACTATATCAACAAGATCATCCGGTTCCATCTCTTTAAAAAGTTGTTTTTTATTCTGTTCAGACAGGGTATGGAGTATTCTCTCCTGCTGGGAGTCGGTCAGCTCGGTTATAAGGTCTATTTTTGTTTCAAGGGGAAGATGAAGAAATACCAGACTTTCTTCATCTTCAGTAAGTATCCTCCATTCCTCTGTCAGTTCAACTATATCAATGTCTTCCAGAACTTCCCTTAAGCCTACGGGGGCCATAATCTCTTCGTATTCTCTTAGATGTTCAATCCATGTACTCATATATCCCCCCAGTCTCCAACGAACTGTATTTCAGTTTCAAGTTCCAATCCAAGTTTTTTCTGTGCAAGTTTACGTGTATAATTAATAATTGTATTTATATCCTTCGAACTGGCATTGCCTCTGTTTACTATTATATTACCATGAAAATCTGCAATCTGAGCATTGCCGCATGAATATCCCTTTAATCCAAG
>JAUVLL010000181.1 GCA_030600745.1 Spirochaetaceae bacterium
AATAGACGAGGTCCATATTTACAGAGGCATTTTTGGTTCTCATATGACCAATGTTATACGGCGTTTAAAAAGGATTGCAAAATTTTATGGTTCTGACCCTGTTTTTATATGTTGTTCTGCTACTATAAATAATCCCCTGGAACTGGCCCGGCAGATTATTGAATCAGACCTAAAACTTATTGACCAAAGCGGGGCTCCCACAGGAGAGAAACATATAGTTCTGTACAATCCCCCTCTTATTGATCCTGTACAGGGTATTCGAAGGGGTGTTGTCCTCGAATCAAGTAAAATAGCCACAAAATTTCTTGGTGATAAAATTAAAACTATTGTATTTGCCAGATCCAGAATAAGAACTGAGCTAATAGCATCCTACATAAATAAAAATTTAAGAAATCATTACAATGAAAATAAGAAAATACGAGTTGAGGCATACAGGGGAGGGTATCTTCCCAGGGAAAGAAGGGCTATAGAGAAAGGACTGCGTACCGGAGAAATACAGGGTGTCGTTTCCACAACTGCTCTGGAGCTTGGGATTGATATTGGAGGGCTGGATTTAGCTGTACTGGCTGGATTTCCCGGGTCTATCTCCTCTGTCTGGCAGCAGGCTGGAAGGGCAGGTCGACGGAATACCTTGTCTGCAGCAGTTATAATTGCATCGGCCTCTCCTGTAGATCAGTATCTTGTAAAAAACCATGACTACTTTTTCAAACGCAGTCCCGAATCCGCCTGGGTAAATCCCGATAACATATTTATACTTCTGGATCATTTGAAATGTGCAGTTTTTGAACTGCCTTTTCAGGAATCAGATGAATTCTCCGGTCCTGTTGCAGATTTTATGTCTTATCTGGAGGAAGAAGGGGTTGTCCGTTTTTCTGAAGGCAGCTGGTACTGGGCAGACAGATCTTACCCTGCAGAACAAATAGGTCTGAGATCTGCTTCCCCTGATAATATCGTTATAATTAATACCACTAAAGGGAAGAATGAAGTAATTGGTGAAATGGATCTTCCTTCTGCAAAGGAGCTCCTTTTCCAGAATGCTGTCTACATACATCGGGGAGACCAGTATCTGTCTAAACAATTGGATATAGAAAACAAGTGCTGTTATGTGGAAGAAGCTGATCTAAACTACTATACCGACTCAATAGTAAAGACAGATATTAAATTACTTCAGAATGATGTTGAAGATATGTCAAACGCCTGCAGAACAATAATTGGTGATGTTTTAGTAAGGAGCCAGGTTACAAAGTACAAAAAACTGAAATTTTCCACCCATGAAAATATCGGTTATGGAGATATATATCTTCCTGAAGAGGAGATGCACACAAGGGCAGCAGTTCTTGTGCTGGAGAAAAATTCTGCATCAGGCAAGGCTTTTGATCTAATTGACGACAGCCTTAAAGAAGAAGTGATTGGTCGTGCAGGAACTGTCTTAAGAAATGTATGTCCCGTTTTCCTTATGTGTGACAGTCATGATATTTCCGTTGCAGAGAGACTTAAGGACCAATATACAGAAGAACCTTCTCTCTACTTTTATGACTCATGTCCCGGAGGTTCCGGTTTAGCCGAAGGTTTCCTGAAAAAACTTTCTTTGATCCTGCAGGCGGCAAGTGATCTTGTTGGTTCCTGTAATTGCGAAACGGGCTGTCCTTCCTGTATTGGCCCTGTGAGTGCAAAAGGTCAGGAGATGGTAAAAGGGGAAGTTTCAAAATTCTTAAAAGCCTGGCTTAATCCGGAAACGAATATAAAAGGAGATTCTATCTGATATGGCATCAAGTGGTTCTTTGGCCGGTCGTTTAGGCCGGATACGAACTTCCAGAGACAGGAAAAATATTTTTCAACCACAAAATGAAACATTAAACATATTAAAACCTCCCTGGAAGCAGGTAAAACCCTTTGTATCAATGTGCCGGGAAATCTTTACTTCTCCTTTTGATAAGTCTATTTTAAAAAGAATACCCCCATTATTTTCAGAGATGGAAAACAGGGATATAGAGAATCTTATTTTTTATGATCTTGAAACTACGGGTTTATCAGGGGGTGCAGGTACAATAGCTTTTCTTGCAGGTTTTGGATGGATAGAGAAGAACAGACTGATTATAAATCAGTATTTTCTCCATGATTTTCCCGGGGAGATAGATTTTCTTCTATTAATAAATGAGCTTCTGGTTCCTGGTAAAATTCTTGTTTCATACAATGGAAAAAGTTTTGATCATCCACTCCTTAGAACCAGATTTCTTATGAAGGGACTAAAACTAAATGAACTCCCGGAGATAGATCTTCTGCATGCTGCAAGAAGATTGTGGAAGAAACGTCTACCCTCATGTCGTCTTGGAACTATAGAAAACAGTATACTTGGAATTCACAGGGTAGGGGATATTCCGGGAATTGAGATTCCTGATATATATTTTAACTATCTAAAAAAAGGCCATGACAACCGTATAGCGGGAGTCTTCAGGCATCATCTTCAGGATATCAAATCTCTTGCAGGACTTCTGGCGCATATGGAAAAACTCTGGTTGAATCCCATGGATGTTTCTGTCGAAGACAGAACAGCTTTGGGAAGGCTGCTGCTTCCTGGAAACAGAAAAGAAGGGGAAGCTCTTCTCAGGGAAAGTTGGAATAACAGAGATTTTGAAGCTGCACAAATCCTGAGCATCTATTATAAGCGTAAGGGTAATTATATAGGTGCTGCAAATATCTGGAAAGAGATGTGGCAGACAAGATCAGGGTTTTTCCAGGGAATTGAGCTGGCCAAGTACTATGAACATAAAATAAAAGATTTTATATCTGCAAAGAGCATTGTAGAGGTTCTTATTCAGGAAGTGATTACCCGGGATAACATTAAGGTTATAGAGGCACTGAAGCACAGGCTGAAGCGGCTGGAACGCAAAACAGATTCCAGTCGCCCCGATAAATAATTACCCTAAGAACTCATTTCCGACCTTTCTTGCCCGTTCGGCCTTATCCAGATTAATACCCAAAGCAATTCCGGTTTCTACAAGTATGTTCCACCCTGCTGCAAGTTCAACATAGTTTTGGAAGTATCCTATCTCAGGAATTTTAATTGTAGGAAAAATCGTATCATGTGAGGAAATTGCTACAATATTTAAACCAATACCATCAATAAGACATTCCTTAAACTTTTCCTCTTCATCCTTAAAGGGGTTAATAATTATTACAATGTCATCTTTATTCATAACTTCTTCAATACCGTGTACCCCATAGGTCCCTTCAAGATAATCGGATTTTTTATGGGTTATTTCATTTGTTTTAAGGGTTAACTCCTCTGCAACACCGTTATTTCTACCTGCAAAATAGATGGTTCCTGCATTTGATATTAAGTCGATAGTAGATTTGTCAATTTCCAATTCCAATGCTGCTTTTACTGCATTACCTGCTTCCAGCAAATTACCCATTGCTTTGCCGGCATGGGAGGAGAAAACAGCATCGTAGAAAAGAGATTGTTCAACTACACTTTTTGTAGCTGCAACAGCATTCTCTGTTCCGCATTTTAGAACATGTGTATCTGCCGTCAGGTCCTCCAGAGGAGTTCCTTTATTGGCTGTTATGCCGAAAAGATTTTTATTGCCCTGTTTTTTCAGAATGGAAAAAAGTCGAATCAGTTCTTTTGTTTTCCCTGAATTTGACATTCCAAAAACAATTGAATCTTTTAAATTATATTCCAGTGCCTGTGTTCCTCCGTCAGTAAAAACAGCAAGATTGGTCCCATGTTTTTGAAGATTATAGATTGCACGCTTTGCAGGTAATATCCTGCTGCTTCCTTCACCTGTCAGAAATATACTTCTATTGCCGGATAATGTTGATGCAAAGCCTGAAACTGAACTGGTGTCGAAATTAGCAATAACATTTTCTGTTTCAAGCATCTCTCTGCATAATGAAAATTTGCTGTACTTTGTCTCTGTTAAATTCATATTCTATCTCTCCTGTTTTCTCTTAATATTTCCTGTATTAATGGTTCCTTAAGAAATCCTGCTCCTGTATTTTGCCAGAAGGCTTCCGCATACTTAACTCCTGCCATTTGACCTAGTTTTTTATCTGAGTCTCTCATATCTCCAAAGAAATCATCCATTTTAAACATAAGTTTCATTATCTGTTTTTGTGATTCATGAAAAGAAAGCATCTCTTTCTTTTTTTCGAATGTGCTCGTAACATCAATAAAAAAGGATGGGTCGGGAATCTCTCCACCCATATTATCAGTAAAACCAAATGGAGCTGTATAGTAGAGTAGAGGTGTTGTTTTTACCGGCAACTCCTCTGTTGGAACATTGGGGAGGGTAGCAAGTATTGTCCCTGCTTCAACAATGGAGGATGTAGCCCGATGATCGGGATGGTAGTCGAAAGGCAGATGAGTCAATACAATATCTGCTTTTACCTTACGTATGAGTGCTGTAACTTTTATTCTTGCATCAGCATTATCAAAAACATAGCCGTCTCTTTGTTCCAGGCAGTAATATTCAGCTTCCAGAACTGCTGCTGCCAGGGACGCTTCCTTTTTTCTTGTTTCACCTGTTTCTCTTTCGTTTTGAGTAACTCCGCCCATTCCTCCCGAGGTCATAGTTGTAATAACTATTTTGAATCCTTTCTTCCTGAGCAGGGCAAGAGTTCCTGAACAAAAAATCTCTGTGTCATCGGGATGTGCCTGTATTGCAAGTACCGTTCTGTTAATATTATTCATCTATCTTATCCACAATAGTTTTATCAAGCTGGATATAGGATGGTATTTCTCCTATCAGCGGACGCATATAGTTAATAAGTTTATATGTTACAAAGTTACCTCTTTTGTTAATGAAATCTTCCGGCATGGATTTTGCTCTGATTGCCACGTTTGACAGTTCTGTTTTTCCAAAAACTGTTCTGTATGGATTATCTGAAACTCTCTCAATGGTAACCATATATCCGCTGTTTCCTTCGGAAGCTAAATTAACGGCTTCCTTTCCACAGTCAAAGGCTTCCTGAAGATCAATTGGTGCAGCTCTGTCTATAGCGCACATGTTTAAGGATTCTGTTATTTGAAATTCACCACGAAAACCTGTTGCATCTTTAAGAATTTTATGAACATTGAGTCCCACACTTGCACCACCCATGGCACCGAATTCCTTGTTGTTAAAGGAATCTTTCTCTTCTGCTGCACTTACGGGTGTACCGTCAGGGTACAAAAGGCCTTCACTGACAACAATGGATACCCAGCCGTATTCAGCGATACAATTTTCAGCATCTTCAATAAACTGATCTTTAATAAAAAGGCGTTCGGGACAGTAGATTAAATGGGGAGCATCAGATTCATGTTTTTTTGCCAGTGCTGTTGCTGCAGCAAGCCATCCTGCATCCCTTCCAATGGTTTGATAAATTACAAACTTATCAACCTTCTGCATATCTCTGGCAAGGACACCGGATTGAGCAACACTCAGCATATTGTATCTGGCTGCAGAGGGAAACCCCGGGGTATGATCGGTTCCGTAAAGATCGTTGTCCACAGTTTTTGGTATTCCTATACACATTAGTACATAATTGTTATTTCTGCAGTACTTCTCCACTCTATGGATTGTATCCATTGTGTCGTTCCCGCCAATAAGGAAAAAGTATCGTATACTATACTTCTTCAGTATATCCAGGATAAGTGGCAGATCACCATCTGTAAGCTTGTGTCGGGATGAACCAAGAGCAGAGGAAGGTGTATTTTGCAGGCCTTTTAGAACTTCCGGTTTTTGATTTCCAAGGTCAATAAGCTGTTTGTCTAAAAAACCTTCTATACCGTAATTCATACCATATATTTTATCAATTTTATCTGATGCCATTGCTGTTTCGATGACACCTGCAAGAGATGTGTTGATAACAGAAGTAGGGCCGCCTGACTGCCCTATAATCGCATTCCCTTTCATTTGACCTTTCTCCCTATTTTATTGATAGAATAAAAATTCAGTTAATAACATAAAAATTAGTATACTCAGAGTAAATTGTCAATAAAGTAGTTGATTGTATAGAGTTTAATAGTAAGAAATTATGTAAAGATTGATTATTATTAGAAAAAAAACTAATATACCGGAGGGAGATTGATATGCTGGATGATTATGGGAATATTCAGAAAGAGAGAATGGCGGATATTCTTAACAGTATATTAAACTCATCGGAAATAACCAGGGGAGAACTTTCTTCAAAATTAAATCTTAGCCCATCTTCCATTGTAAAGTATATCAATAGACTTATTGAGCTTGGTCTTGTCAGGGAGAGTGGATTAAATAAATCCACAGGAGGGCGAAGATCTATTTCCCTTGAGTTTGATCCTGAAATTGGGGTTAATATTGCTCTGATTTTTAATCTTTCAAATATACATGGTGCTCTTGTGAATCCCGCAGGAATAACTATTTATGAATTATTTATACCCACCACAAAGGGAATTTCCAAAGATGAACTTCTGGAAGGTCTGTTTCTGCTTATTACAAATTTAAAAACAAAGGCTGAAGAGATAGAAAAACGTATCTTTGGTGTTGGTTTGGGAATGGGTGATTATATGGATATGGAAAAAGGGATATCCCATGAATATCTCCTTGCCCGGGACTGGCAGGATATTCATCTTAAAGAACTGGTAGAATCCAGGTTTAATCTTCCCTTTTTTCTTATTAATGATATCGACGCCGGAGCTCTTGGGGAGAAATTCTACGGTCGCGGCATTAAAGTGGAAAATTTTGTCTGTATCTGGCTTTCCGAAACAGTTGGTATGGGCATGGTTCTAAACGACAAAATATATTTTGGTAAAAAAGGTTTTGGATTTTAATTTCACGAACTGTTTCATTGTCCAGAACATCAAAGATGTGATAGCTGAAAAAATAGGTTATCATCTTATTAAGC
>JAUVLL010000288.1 GCA_030600745.1 Spirochaetaceae bacterium
ACTTAATAACAATACTTGCACTTATAAGTGTATCAAGAAAAGCAACAGTGCCTGCTGGTCTTCTTAGGCCCTATAGACGAGAAGATAAAGGCTAATCAGTCTGGATTGTTGATTGTTGAAGTTTATGTAAGATGAAGGCAGTGGGGTTTGTTTCCTGCTGTCTTTTTTATTTACACCGGATAAGTGATACTATTTTGGGGGAAGTCTCCCCCTGTCTCCAGCCCTGCTGATCCGCCCCTTTTTCCCGGCTCCGTCCCTCCGCCGGCGGGGCGGGCAGGTCTTCCGCCACCCCCTCTTTTGTTTGCAAAGGGTTGTTAATTACTTGTTTTTCCGAACAGCCTTTATTTCGTCAAATATATCCTGCTCAGTTATCCCATTCCGGGCTTGAATATCTTCTCCTAAAGAAAAAATGGATTTCCAGCGATTTTTCCTTTCAATACACATTCGGGCAGATTCCCGTATAAGCTCGGAACGTGAACGTGACTCTTCTTTTGCTATGGAATCTATCTGTTTGAGGAGATCACTCTGAAAAGAAATATTGACTGTACTGGCAGACATATATGCCTCCTGTTAAAATGATATACAAGTCTTGTATGGAAGTCAATGTTTTGAATATTTATCTATTTTTTCTATTAAGAGTCCCATAAAAATCACCATTATTATGGTAAATGAAAGTCTGATGATCATGAATTTAGCTCCCATAAAACGTAATTCCACAAGTTCCTGAGGCAGCTTTATACATGCCCAGGCAGATAGAAAAATAATAATATTCGCAACTCTTGCTCCCTTTTTTAAAAGCATGGAGGCCATTGGAAATGCAATGTACAGAGGTCCTGTCGGCATCATTCCCACAAAAAGAGCCAGTCCCAGTCCTGTAATACCTGAAGCATGACCAAGATATTTTACAACTGTTTCTTTACTTACCCATACAGAAAACAGTCCCATAAGAACCATAACTGCCGGTAGTATTAGTATAAATTCTACAAACAATTTGTATGAGGCCTGTATACTTGCAGTTCGGTTTTCAGGATAGAGAATAAGAAGAATAACTGTAGTAAGGATAATTCCTAAAAGTACAAGAAGACCGCTTTTTTTATTTTTTTTCTGACCACCCATTTTGGATTTATCTTTTCCTCTCATATTGTTATCCATCATAAGAGTGCCCCCATAATCAGAGCAATTACAACAGCAATAATAAAGCTGATACCATTCCTTAGAAAGGTAAGTTTTCTTCCCAGTTCCTCTATCTCAATAGGAAGGGTAACAAAGCCGATCATCGTCAGGGTTGTAATAAATGCTGCAGCTACAGAAATTGATGCTCCGGATTCAACGAGGGAAGCCGTCAAAGGAAAAGCAACTAACGATGGAATCATAAGGATTGCTCCTGCTATGGAGGCCAGGGTGATCCCAACTAATCCTGTTTGGTTTCCCAGGAGCTTTGATATCAGCTCAGGTTTAAAAAATCCAAGAAGGAGGCCTACCAGAACAAGAATTATTCCAATAGACGGCGCCATGTTTAATGTACCTTTTAAAGCAACCTTTAAGGCCATTATTGATTTTTGTTTGTTTTTAAAAAATGAAAAGCTGATTCCAAGAATTGCTATTACATTAATAATGATTACTGTAGCATTTATCTGCACATATTCCTCCCAATGGTAATTTATAGCCACATGTGTAAGTTAATAATCCATTTATCAGGATTAGTTCTTCCAGTTAGCTGTTTCCAGTGCAAGGAATTGCTGTACTTCATCCTGGTTCATAATTTGTTCTGTTAAAGTAACTGTAAGCCCCATTTCTTCCAAAGGGGTTCGAACACTTGAGAACAACATTTCCTTGATAGGGATATTAGGGAAAGGAAAGAAAAAATCTGCATTGACGGAACTCCCCTCAAGCACAATATTCTTAAGCATACCAAGTTTAATAAGACTAAGATCAATAGCCGGGTGTTTTACTTCTTCCAGAGCTTTTATTACATCATTTTCGAATATTGCCATAAGTTACAACCTTTATTATACATATAAATATTTATATCCCAATATACTAATTTCAAAACCTTTGATCAATGAGCTTTTTATGATGTACGGCATGTTCATCAGTTTTTGGTTATATTATTGAAAGGTCTAAATTAATAATTGATAATATATGCATTATGTAGTATCTTTGCATACAAGAAGATAAAACGGGCAGCTGGTCGCAACTTCGTTGCTGCTCGCTCATGCATCCGTGGACACGGAGTGTCGTGGATCCGTTTTTAGTCGAGAAAGGGGGTGCGTATATGCCGTTATTGCAGGTAAGAGATTTTCCTGAGGATATATATGAAAATCTGACTAAGGTAGCTAAAGAAGAAAACCGCAGTATTTCCCAGGAGACCATTGTACTCCTTCGCTCTGCTTTAAATCAGAAAGAAGAGAGAATGTCCAGGAGAAGAAGGGTGTTGGAAGAGATAGATGAGATGAATCTTGGTAATACGGATAACTTTCCGGATCCTGTTCTTTTAATTAGAAAGGATCGTGATAGATGATTGTTGTACTGGATGCAAATGCCGGAGTTGAAGTTGTTTTGAATCGGTCAAAATCTTCTCAATTAAAAAAGTATATAAAAAATTGCCGTAAAGTAATTAGTTCCGATTTATACAAAGCAGAGATTACAAATACCCTTTGGCAATACATTAAAGCAGGACTTATCTCTAAAGAAAAAGGAATCAGTTTATTAAGATTGGGCGGAGATTTGGTTGATGAATATTATGATATTAGCGAAAATAATAAGGAATCACTTGTTGAATCTATTCGTCTGAACCATTCTTCCTATGATATGTTGTATTTTACATTGGTCAGACGTACAGGTGGAGTACTTCTAACTCTTGATAAGAAATTATTAAAGCTAGCTGAAAAAGAAGGTATTGAAACTGTGAAATTGACATGAAAATAGCAATTATAGGTGGTGGGGCAGCAGGTTTCTTTTCTGCAATTACTGTAAAAGAAAATTACCCTTATGCGGAAGTTATTATTTTTGAAAAGTCAAATAAGCTTCTTTCCAAGGTTAAAATATCCGGGGGCGGTCGATGTAATCTTACCAATGGGTACCAGACTATTAAAGAACTTGCTGATGCTTATCCCAGAGGGCGAAAGGAATTAAAAGCTGCCTTCAAAATATTTAATAATAAAGATATCATTAAATGGTTTGAATCCAGGGCTGTTCCATTAGTGGTCCAGGCTGATAATTGTGTTTTCCCTAAATCTCAGAATTCACAGAGTATAATTGATTGTTTCTTCAGAGAGACAAAAAAATTAGGTGTAGATATTAAAACAGGATTCGGTATAAAAGAAATTATACAAGTAGATGAAAAGTTGCAATTGCATTTTTTAGAGGGAGAAAGTAAATCACTAATTTTTGATAAAGTAATAATTGCAACAGGAGGGTCTCCTGAAAGGACCGGATTAGCCTGGCTTGGGAAATTAAATCATAAAATAGAAGATCCTGTTCCCTCACTGTTTACGTTTAATATGCCAGAGGAATCAATTACCGGATTGATGGGAATTGTTGTAGAAAAGGTTCTTATTGGAATTCAGGGAACAAAGTTCAGATCAGAGGGTTCTCTGCTGGTTACCCATTGGGGGCTGAGTGGCCCGACTGTCCTGAAATTATCATCTTTTGGTGCAAGATTTCTAAGTGAGAAGGATTATATTTTTAAAATACAGATTAACTGGGTAAATGAACAAAATACGGACTTTGTTAGAGAAGAATTATTATCTATATCAGGTGAACACGCAAACAAATTGTTATCAAACTTCAGGCCCTATGCTCTTCCGGGAAGACTATGGGTCTATCTTGTAGATAGAAGCGGACTCTCCGGATTAAAAAAATGGAGTGAACTGGGTAAAAAAGGGATGAATAAGCTGGTAAGTATACTTACAAATGATATTTATTCTGTAAAAGGAAAAACAACCTTTAAAGATGAGTTTGTTACCTGTGGCGGTGTAAGCCTTAAAAGTATTGACTTTAATACTATGCAAAGCAGAGTCTGCAAAAACCTTTACTTTGCCGGTGAAATTCTGGATATTGATGGAATTACAGGCGGCTATAATTTACAGGCCGCCTGGACAACCGGATTTATTGCAGGGAAGTTAATGTAATTACACCAGTGTAATATTTTTTCCTGCTTTTATTACTGTAACAGGAGCTGCATGACTCCAAAGAGCTTTTACTGTACTCTCTACACCCAGCACAACAATATTTGCCGGGTTTCCAACAGCAAGTTCAAAATCTTTTATTCCCAGTGCCTTTGCAGCATTTGTGGTAATAAGATCGTATAGAATATCTATCTCTTCAAATGT
>JAUVLL010000011.1 GCA_030600745.1 Spirochaetaceae bacterium
TGCTACAAACAGACCTGACGTCCTTGATCCTGCGTTACTTAGACCTGGTAGGTTTGATAGGCAGGTAGTTGTTGATCTGCCGGATGTCAGAGAGCGTGAGGCTATATTAAAGATTCATGCCAAGAAAATTCCACTGGATAAGAGTGCAGATATAAACAGGATTGCTAAAGCTACACCTGGTATGTCCGGAGCAGATTTGGCAAATCTTATAAATGAGGCTGCACTATTTGCCGCCAGGGCTGATTCGAAAACTGTTGGTATAGATCATCTTGAAGAAGCAAGAGATAAATTACTTATGGGTATTGCGCGTAAATCAAAAGTCATTTCTCTTGAGGACAAGAAAGCTACAGCATATCACGAAGCAGGGCATGCCTTGCTCCATTATCATCTTGAGAATACAGATCCTCTTCACAAGGTAACAATTATTCCCAGGGGTCGTGCATTGGGCATGGCTATATCACTTCCGGAAAAGGAATCATATTCTAAAGATAAAAGCTGGCTTCTTGATAGGATTAAAATTACCATGGGTGGATATGTTGCAGAAGAAATTATCTTCGGTCAGACAACAACAGGTACTCAGAATGACATTCAACAGGCCACCAATATTGCCAGGCGTATGGTTACAGAGTGGGGTATGTCCGATGCTTTTAGCTTTATATCTTTCGGACAGGAAGAAGAACCCATATTTATAGGGAAAGAAATTGCAAGACATAAAGATTATTCTGAAGAAACTGCCAGAAAGATTGATACTGAAATTGCATTGATTCTTGATGAGTCTCTTGCCGCTACCCGTAAAATCCTGACAGATAACCTGGATCAGTTAAAATTAATTGCTGAAGAGCTGATTTCTAAAGAAACATTGGATGATAAAGATATTAAGTTGCTTATTGGCATAGAAGATACACAAAAAGGAAAGGCTGAATAAAATTCCTGTTTTGAATTATGTCTGATTTGTGGTAGAGTATCAGTATGAATAAAAGATTTTTTTTGTTAATAGCGATTTTCTACCTATTTTCTTTCTCTGTGTTGTCAGCTTTGACTGATAAGAATCCTGACGCTTTGCTTGCAGATATATACTTTGGGCATGCCGTAGACCAGTTTGGGGCTGGTAATTTTGAGGAAGCATATTTCCTTGCGGATATTTCTCTTATGTTTCTTGATACAGGTTCAGATGCTTTTTTTGTTAGAGGGGTATCAAGCCGGATGTCCGGGGTTAAAGATTCTTCTGTCAGTGATCTTTCAACTGCAATAATTACAGATAACTGGAAATACTATAACGAGATGACAGCAAGGACATATTTATCAAAATATATGTACTTAGCAGGGGATGTTGAATCAGCTTATATCAATTTACTTCCTTTTAGTAATGATCTGGCAAATAGTTCACTTTCTACTGAAATATTTATTCGGATGGCTCTTGGACTTGGAAAGGTTGACGAAGCTTTAAAAGCAGCAGAGAATCTTCTTGAAACAGTTCCTTCCGATATGTATGCACAGTTGATTTTGGCTATCTACGATCCTGAATGGCGTTTGAGAGCAGAAAAGATTCTTATTTCAGGGGACCTGTCAAATTATTTTACAAAAGATGTAGTGCAGCTTATTATCAGAAATTCATCAGAATGCGGTTTTCTTATTGATTATTATAAGGATCGTTGGGGTGAAGACCGTTTTTACAGGATCAGCAATATTTGTAATAGAACTGAATCATTGAAAAAACTCCTGAAAGAGCTGTATCCTGAGAATTCGGTTGTAGATCATAAGGAATTAATCGGAGTTCATGATCTTCTCTCAGATGAGAACAGTAAACAATTGTTTTCAGAACAACTTGGTTCTATAAAATTAACTATAAATTATGATATCGATAATAATGGGTTTTATGATACTGAAGCTGTGTATAATATGGGAAATCTGATTTCTTTTAGTTTTAACAGTAATAAGGATACTAATTATACTGTAGAATGGAATGAACCTTCTGTTAGACTGGAAATAAAAGAAAAGGGAAAAACAACTACTTATTTTTACAAATCATACCCGAACCTTATACATGTTACTGTATCTGATGATAAATCACAAATTGAATATAAATTAATTCCATATTCACTTTCACTGGATATAATAAAAATTCCTCTGGATATTATAGAAGATGTTCCATCTATTATGGGTGACGTTAGTTTGCCGGACAGCAGTATTTTAACCGCTGCATCTGCCGAAAAAAGTGTAAATAGTTTTGATACAGGTTTAGAGTCAACATATGTTTGGATAGGAACTGATGAAAGTATTGAAAATATTTTTAATTCTAATGGGGTAAAGGTAATAGAGCGACATTTTATGAACTCTGTTCTTATTACAGTTTTTAGAGATTTAGACAGTGATGGTGTATTTGATACTACATATAAGTATAAGGATGGATTACTTCAAACTGTCTCATTTGATGTAAATAACAATGGTATTGCAGAATATATAGAAGATTATAAGAATGGTTTTGTAAGAAGCTGGGATTTTAATGAGGATGGGTTATTTGATTCACAGGAACGCTATGAAAATGGAATCATCTACAAAGAATTGTCATCTGAACTTAATAGGGGGGGTGATATAAACTAATTATGAAATTTGTTTTTTTTATTGCCTCACTGCCATTAATAATTTCATGTGCCCTTAGTCCTTCCCGTGTAGATATTCAGTCTCTTGAAGATTTAACAATTGCGAAAATAGAAAATAATATAAGGGAAGAAAAGATTGCCTATGTTTTACAGGATATCTCAACTCTAAAACGTACAGGTACAGATGATGATAAAAAGCAGACAGAAATCTTATTTAATAAGGCTTCTTTATTGATTAATAAACTTTTTACCAGGGAGATAAAAGAAAATAATTTTTTAAAGGCTGCTTCTTTGTTTCTTACCGCTGAACAGGCAAATATAGAATTATCAGGAGATTGGAACTATAATCTTCTGATAAGTTCTATGTTATTTAATGACGATGAAAAGATTTCTGCTGCATTGAAATCATCCATAGCCAGGAATGATCTTAATCTTAGTTTACTAACAGATATGGAGATTATTAAATTAATGGATTTGGTAAGGGCTGGAGGTGATAAGAGTTTTATCAGGAAGCTGCTCAGGGAATCTTCCGGTCGTTCACTGGATTTAGGAATGGATCTGGAGAATTTTAACAATGATCTTCGAAAAATCGATTTTCTAAAGGGTACAGTTACTATATGGGTTAATCGTGGTATGCGGATTGAAGGTGGTATAGGAATCCCTGACGGTGTTATAGGCAGCGGGTTTTTTATAGATAAGAATGGTTACCTGCTTACAAATTATCATGTTATAGAGAGTGAAGTTGATCCTGAATTTGAAGGTTTCTCGCGTTTGTATATACGTCTTTGGGATGAACCTGATAAGAAAATACCCGCAAAGGTAGTCGGATGGGACAAAGCTTTTGATATTGCTTTGTTAAAGGTTGAGCTTGAACCGGAAATAATTTTCTCATTTTCAGAAGGGAAAGAGTATTATCCAGGTACACCAATTATTGCAATAGGATCACCCGGGGGACTGGAAAATACAATAACTTCCGGTATTATCAGTGCTTCCGGGCGCAAATTTCTTCAAATGGGCAGTGTTATTCAGGTTGATGTTCCTATTAACCATGGAAACAGTGGCGGTCCTTTGATTGATGTTGATGGTGAACTTGTAGGAGTTGTTTTTGCTGGAATTGAGCAATTTGAGGGTATTAATTTTGCTATTCCGGGAGAGTTCCTGGTTCCTCTTATTCCATCATTATATAAGGGCGGGCGTGTTAGCCACCCATTTCTTGGTCTGGCTGTTAAAGAGGATGATGAAGGACTTCGTGTCATTTATAAAATACCGGGAGGTAACGGATCCAGAGCCGGTTTGAAGGATAACGATATTATTACAAATATAATGGGTAATAAAATTAGGAAAATTGAAGATGTAAATAAAATTTTTCTTAAGTTAGAACCTGATATGGCAATACAGATGAATTGGATTAGTGATGGAGTGAAGATGTCCGGCATAATAGCTTTGGGGAGCAGACCTGATTTTCCGCTTCTTGAAGCATCACAAATTGATGTAAAAGAAAATCTTATTCCACCCGTATTTGGTATGACCGTAAATAGTATTTCTGAATCTATTTTTGGTTCAGAGTATATTGTTACTGATGTTTTTCCAGGGACTATTGCTGATGAAACAGGTCTTTCAGTAAATGATCCTTTCAGCATAAAAAAATGGGAAGTAATTGATGATCAGAAACTTATTATAATGCAGATAAGAATAAAGAAAAGAAAAGCCGGTTTTCTTGAAAGTGGTGTTCAGTTAGGTGCTTATCTGGGAACCTCTAATTTTATTTGATTTTATCAGGATGGGTGCAACTTGGAAGGCGAATTCGAAAAAAATACAATACTGGTCGTAGAGGATGAGGTTATTATAGCTGAATGTCTTATATCAAGGCTTCGTAAATTGGGTTATAACGTTCTTCCCTATGCAGGTACAGGTAATAAAGCTCTTGAAATTTTAGTAAATACTGCTCCGGACCTGGTTTTAATGGATATTCGTATTAAAGGGAATATGGATGGCATTGAGACTGCAAAGGAGATAGGACGTAAATATTCTATTCCAGTTGTTTATTTAACGTCACTCTCTGATGAAGTAACAATTTCCAGAGCAAAAAAAACCGGAGCCTATGGTTTTATTGCAAAAACAACCAATTTTAAAAATCTATATACCACTATAGAAATGGCTATTTACCGAAGTAAAATAGAGGCGGAGGTAAGGGAGAAAGAGGAGCTTTTATCAGTAACTCTAAAGAGCATTAATGATGCTGTTATTGGTGCAACCATGGATGGAACTATAATAAGCTGGAATAAAGGGGCTTTTGATATTTTTGGATATGAGTTACATGAGGTTATTGGAAAAAAATTATCTATTCTTACACCTGACTCATTTCCAAACGAGATACCCGGAAATCTTGACAGGGTGAAAATGGGTATTGAAATAGATCATTACGATACAGTCAGGAAGAACAAGAAGGGAGAAATCCTGAATATTTCATTAAAAATTTCTCCAATTAAAAATAGTCTGGAAAAGATAACAGGTGTTTCTATTATTGCCCATGATGTAACTGAAAAAAGGCATATGGAGAAAGAAATCCTTAAAATATCAGAAAAAGAAAGTCGCAGGATAGGCCAGGATCTTCATGATAATCTGGGTCAGCATTTAACCGGGCTTATGTTCCAGTTAAAAGTTCTTGAGAATAGTCTTAGGTATAAACATTTGTCGCCGGAAGCCGATATGGTCCATAATATTACTATTGATACGAAAGATGCTGTTAAATTGACAAAAAATCTGGCCAGAAATCTTATAAGTGGAAATATTGAAAATCAGGGTATATCTGCTGCTCTGGAGGAACTGATATCCTTTTATGTGAATCTCTATGGTATTGATATAATGTATGAAATCGATGAAGAAACTGATATGATTATAACAAAGAATACCACAATTACCCAGTTATATCATATTGCACAGGAAGCACTTACGAATTCTATAAAACATTCTAATGCGTCTATCATTAAACTTTCTTTGACAGTAAAGGATTCAGAGATATGTTTACAGATATCTGATAATGGTACCGGACAATTTATTGACAGTGCAAATAATAGAAAAGGATTAGGTTTAAGTATTCTAAAATACCGGACAAATGTAATTGATGGGAAAATAACGATTATCGGAAATAAGGGAGAAGGTACGAAAGTAACTTGCAGAGTACCCATACTGCAGTCATGAGGTTTTAATGAAGAAAAAAATTGTAATAGTTGAAGATCATCCTATAGTAAGAAGGGGTATGGCACAGCTTATCAACTTTGAAGAGGATATCTGTACAGTTGGTGAAGCTGAAACTACCTTCATTGCCCATGAAATCCTGGAAAGGAAAAAACCGGATCTTGTTCTTGTTGACCTTTCTTTAAAGGGAGGAAGTGGACTTGAGCTTATCAAGGATATAAAAAAGCTGTATCCTTCAATGCTGATGATTGTTGTTTCTCTCCATGATGAAAATGTTTATGCTGAAAGGGTTATACGTGCAGGAGCAAAAGGTTATATAATGAAATGCGAAGCAACAGAGTCTATTTTAACTGCAATACGTCAGGTTCTTAATGGTGGAATTTATCTAAGTCCCAATATGCAGAAAAAAATGCTTAATAAAATTGCTTCAGGGAATAATAATTCTATACCTGCAATTGAGCTGTTAAGCGATCGCGAATTTGAAGTTTTTGAAATGGTTGGACATGGTATTACAACAAAAAAGATAGCGGAAGATCTTTTTCTTAGTATAAAAACTATTGAAACATATAAATCTCATATTAAAACAAAGTTAAATATAAAAGATTCAACCGGGTTAATACAATTTGCAACTGAGTGGAGATTGAATAATCAATAATTATTACAGGGGACCGCGATGATTAGTATATTCATAGTTGAAGATGAGGCCATTGTTGCTTTGGATCTTAAGAATAATCTTGAAAAAATAGGTTACTCTGTTGCTGGAATCGTTCCCTCCGGGGAAGAAGCTTTGGAAAAGATTAAAGATTTTATTCCGGATTTGATTATTATGGATATCAAACTTAAGGGACCTCTGGACGGAATTGATACTGCTGCTATTATAAATGAAAAATATAATATTCCCTTTATTATTCTTTCAGCATATTCAGATGAAGGTATTATTGAAAGGGCAAAACATGTAGAACCTTTTGGCTACCTGATAAAACCATTTGGGGCAAATAATCTACGGGTTGCTATAGAAATGGCACTGTATCGTACGAAGATGAAGTCTGAACTAAGTAAGCTTGAACAACAATTAAGACAATCTGAAAAAATGAAAGCAGTGGGTGATTTAGCCGGTGGTATTGCACATGATTTTAACAATATATTGACAGTTATACTCGGATATTCAACTTTAATTAAGGACAAAATTATTCATGGAGAGAATATTATTTCTGAAATTAATGGTATCCGAAATGCAGCCCTTAAAGCCAATTCATTAACAAAGCATTTACTTGCATTCAGCAGAAAACAGGTGTTAAATCCTAAAATTGTTGAGATAAATATTATTATTAAAAATGTATCAAGAATGATTAACAGGCTCCTGCCCGAGAATATATCATTAAGTATTATTGCTGCTGATGAGTATCAGGCAGTATTTATTGATCAGGCACAAATTGAGCAGGTTGTACTTAATCTTGTTCTCAATGCAAAAGATGCAATGCAGGAGGGTGGTTACCTTGTAATAAATTCAAGGATATGCCGATTAGATGCTAATCTACTTGTTACCACTGGTTTAGTGCCTAAAGGGAATTATGTTGCTATTAGTGTTAAAGATAATGGCATCGGTATTCCGGCGGAGAATATAGAG
Source organism: Spirochaetaceae bacterium (assembly GCA_030600745.1). GTDB lineage: Bacteria > Spirochaetota > Spirochaetia > B11-G9 > B11-G9 > JAJRQE01. Next base: position 7,426 of record JAUVLL010000011.1, read on the forward strand.
CACATTTTTGATCCCTTTTTTACAACAAAATCAGTAAACAAAGGGACAGGTCTTGGCCTTTCGACTGTGTATGGAGTTATTAAACAAAGTGGTGGATATATTGATGTTGAATCAGAAAATGGGAAAGGGACTGTCTTTACAATTTATCTGGAAACAACTGAAGAAAAGACTTTACAAATAAAAAAGCCGGAAGAACAAATTGAAAAACTTAAAGGGGACGAAACTATCCTTATCGTTGAAGATGAGGATGATGTAAGGGAAATAGTAGTAAGAATGCTTTCCGTAAATGGTTATCAAATTATAGAAGCTTCAAATCCTGGAGAAGCTTTACTTATTTCAGAAAATGATCATATGGTATTTGATTTACTTATTGCAGATGTTTTTATGCCTTTAATGAATGGGAAAAAGCTTTCGGACAGACTCCATTCCATGGGCAAGGAATTCAAAACGATCTATATTTCAGGATATGAGAGTAAAGTTGTGAAAAAAAAAGGTGTAGACATTGAAGGAGGTGGGTTTCTACCTAAACCATTTGAAACTGTAGATCTTTTAACAATGGTAAGACACGCACTTGACGGTATGCCGGATTCGTAATATCTTCAACTCTCACTATTCAGAGAATATCGGGAAATAATAATGGAAACAGATAAAAGCAGAATAAGGAATTTCTGTATAATTGCACATATTGATCATGGGAAATCGACTCTTGCTGATAGATTCATCGAATTAGCCGGAATTGTAGATGATAGAAACTTTAAAAATCAGCTTCTTGACAGTATGGATATTGAGAGGGAACGTGGTATTACCATAAAATCCCAGGCTGTCACTATTCCTTTTACAAACTCAGCTGGAGAAGAATATATTTTAAACCTGGTTGATACACCCGGACATGTTGATTTTTCGTATGAAGTCTCACGAGCCATCTCTTCATGTGAAGGTGCCCTTCTTTTGATTGATGCAACGCAAGGGGTGGAAGCTCAAACACTTGCAAATATGTATATGGCTATTGAACATGATCTCGAGATAATACCTGTTATAAACAAAATTGATCTTGCAAGTGCCAACATAGATTTTGTAAAGCATCAAATAGATCATGAGCTTGGACTTGACCCTGATATTGCCGTACCTGTTTCAGCAAAGACAGGGTTTGGTGTGGAAAACCTGCTTGAATCTCTTGTGGAGTATATTCCACCACCTAAGGGTGATGCTGACAAAGCTCTTAAAGCACTGATCTTTGATTCTCATTATGATCCTTATAGAGGAGTAGTTATACATATAAGGGTGTTTGAAGGGAGTTTATCAACTGGTGATCAAATAAGATTATTCTCAAATAATGCAGCCTATAAGATTGAAGAAACTGGTATTTTTGAAATTGATCTATGTAAAAAGAACAGTCTTTCTGCCGGGGAAGTAGGGTATATTATTGCTGGAATTAAGACTATTTCCGATATTCGTGTTGGAGATACTGTAACTATGGATAATAATCCCTGTAAAGAAGCTTTAACAGGTTTTAAGGATGTTAAACCCGTAGTGTTCTCTTCTATCTACCCAATAGATGCTGATGATTATTCAGAGCTTTTGGCAGGTATAGAAAAACTAAAACTGAACGATGCTTCTCTGGTTTATGAAAAGGATTCATCAGTAGCTCTTGGATTTGGTTTTCGTTGTGGTTTTCTTGGTCTTTTACATCTTGAAGTTGTGCAGGAAAGACTGGAGAGGGAATATAATCTTTCTATTATTTTTACATCTCCCTCAGTTCGTTATCATATTACCTTAAACAATGGTGAACAACTAAAAATAGATAATCCCCTTGAGTATCCTGATCCAATGAAGATTGATTTTGTCGAGGAACCTTATATACGGGCTTCACTTATTACTCCTTCGGAGTTTGTGGGAAATATAATCAATCTCTGCCTCCAGAAAAGAGGAGTTCAGCAGCATATGGAATATCTGGATGAAAAAAGGGTTGAACTCATATATGAGATGCCCCTTGCAGAAGTATTGTTTGATTTCTATGATAAACTAAAATCAATCAGCAGGGGTTATGCATCATTTGATTATGAGCTTCAGGGGTTTAAGAAAACAGATCTTGTACGTCTTGATATTCTTGTAAATGGAGAGATAGTTGATGCTCTTTCACAGCTGGTCTTTAGAGATTCAGCCGTGGACAGGGCTCGAAATGCCTGTAAAAAACTAAGAGAAGAAATACCTAAGCAGCAGTTTAAAATCCCTATTCAGGGTTCTATTGGCAGTACTATTATTTCCAGAGAGACTATATCAGCCTTAAGAAAAGATGTTACTGCAAAATGTTATGGAGGGGATATTTCAAGAAAAAGGAAACTTCTTGAAAAGCAGAAAGCAGGGAAAAAAAGGATGAAGATGGTAGGGAATGTTGAAGTTCCACAATCTGCATTTTTATCTATTCTGAAAAGCGATTAAATATACCTTTCCAATATATTAATATAATATCCGCATGAAATAAGTATACGTTTGAGGAAGCCTGGATCGATAGTTGGTTCAGGTGATTTATCAGGGAAATGAAGATAGATGTAGTCTGTTTCTTTAAGAAGTTCAAGAATAATTTCATATTTTTTTGTTTTACCTGAAAGATACAAATAGATACTATCATACAGCTTATTTAATAAAATTATTTCATTATCACAAAACTCCCTAAAATTGCTAATGGAAATTTTACTATTATCTGAGATAAACTTGTCTTCGTTTGTACATTCATCATTGAAAATTAAATTGTCTGTATTTAGCAAATTACTGATACTTTGTAATCCTGTTTTACCAATATCAAAAAGCCTTTCATTATTTTGGAAATTATCTGACAATAATTCAGCATAGGAAGTTAGAATAAGGTCTGATGTACACTTATTACCTGATTTGTCTTTATTGTAAATAAGCGGTCGTTCATAGTATATTCCAGGCTGTTCCATTGGCTCAAGACGATTTACCCGTGCAAGTTCTGTAAGATTTCTGGGGGAACCATTGGCATGGGATTTCCCAATTTTATAGGCAAAATCGAGGCCTGTATAAAATACATCTTTATTTGTTATTTTCAATGCAAGATAAATTGCTGTACTACCAACAGAACCAAGAGCAGGTAGTTTTGCCGGCAGCAGTTTATAGTATTCCAGTCTGTTAAGTAGTCTTGTGTTTGTAAAGTTCGAGATAAAGGGATGTAGGTTTCCATCCATTACTGATATTATACCGGGGTATCCTGTAAGATCAAAAAAGAGTGGGATATCTTTATTTTTTACTTTCATAAAGTCATAAAAGTTATATATTTGAGCATCGACTGCAATTATATAATCCGGTTCTATTCCATTCTCAAGAAGTACCGTAATAGAAGTATCCACTGCCATAATTTTAAAACTGTCTCTCTTTTTCCTGATAAATTCGATTGAATCTTCAAGTGATTCTCCGGCACCTGTTACAAGAACCGGACAATTAATGCGAGGATATGGAAGCAGGGTTAAACTTTCTGTATTTTGATAAATCTTATAAAGATTCAGGAAAATATTTTTTATCCAGAGTGGGCCCATATGGATAAGGGTCATTCTGTTCTTCCAGTATTCCTTAATTTTATTATCTATGGTTTTGATAATGGTCTTATATTCTGATGAATACAGAGAATAGCCGCCTGTTATATTTATATGCTTTACCCGGCGAAAATTCCAAATACCCAGCTTATCTACAATGGTACTAATATTCTGAGGCTCTGTATTGTTACTGAGTGTAATTAATTTTGAATTACTCAGTAAATCCGGGATATGGCTTTTCGAAAGTTTATGTAAGTCTTTAGATAATTCGATGCAAATAATATGAGAATCATCAGGGAGCTTTGATAAAATTTCAAAGACTCCATAAAAAAGCAGGGGTGAAGTAAGGATATAAAGTGTACTGTGTTGCAGTGTGGCTTTTTCTGCCCGTATTACAGCTCTTCTTTCAGGTTCTGTGCTGCTGTAAAGATATTTTTCACGGTAGAAAATAGAAAATCCTCTACCGGTGTCAATTAGTAGAGGGTCGTTGTTTTTCATTGTTTTTGTCAGTTAGCCATAATATACTGGCTGAATACACTCATGAAGTTATTTGTCAGTAGATCAGATTTAAGGAAACTTGCGTTAAGTTCAATTTGCTGAATCTGATTCACCAAATATGGATAGAAGGAATCCATATAAGAAAGTTCCTCTTCTGTCATCTTCTGTTCACTGATCATTTGCGCTACAAGGATTGTATCGCCAACTATTGCAGGTTCTGTTAATTCATCAGCTTTTAATGAAAATAAAGAGGTTAAAAACCTTTGATCAGTTGCTACAGGATCAAAATATTTGCTTTCATCCATTGTTTTTACCTGTTTTAAAAAGTAACTGTTTCCGTAATTAATTGGGAAATAATCTGTAATATAGTAAGTTAAACCCATAGATGCTGCAACTTCAGTAAAGCCCTCATCAACAGCGCTGTCAATAAAAGATTCTGCCTGAGCAGTAAAATAATCTTCAATTATACCTTTTTCATTTATCAGCATATAATCAAGAATATTTTTTAATTCGTTTCCATCAGTTAGATCGGGATTCCGGCTAACTTTATTACACCTGTAAATGCTGTATCCATATGGTGTTTTAATAAGTTCACTTATTTCTTCCCTGGCGAGTGTGAAAATAGAGTCAGTATCTCTATTGTCTGAAATGTCACCACCCAGTGAATAATAAGTTACTATACCCATGTCACCACCCTTTTCTGCATAAAAATCGCTTGAGTGGTTTTGTGCAAGTTCTTCAAAAGTGGCTGGATTTTCCTTAAGTTTCTCAAGGATTACTTTTGCTTCTTTCTCGTCATCTTTGAGTGAAATTCTGCTAAGTCCAATCTTTCTAAAAATTGATGAATTGGAATTACCATAACTGCTTACTTCATCTAGAGGATAATTTGAAATTGGAAAAGCAACATATCTGAAGTTTCTCTCAGAGGAAGACATCCCTTTTATGAATTCCAATTCCGAAGGGGAATAGAAACGACCGCTAATGTCCTTAAGATACTGCTTCTGTATAATTTCTTCTCTGAAAATAGTTCTATTTGCATATCTATCAGAATCCGGTGTAGCGTTATAGAGAGCCGGGCTGAATTTACCGTTATCCATATAAGGGCCATACTGGGTTAAACTCTTATCAATTTTTCTGTCGGATATATAGAGACCGCTCTTTGATGCACTATGAAGTATGGCTGTATGGAAGAGTGTTCTGTCAAAAGCTCCCTTCCATATTTGATATGTTTCGTACTGATAATTATCCGAACCATTACTCTTATATTGATCCTGCATAATATCCAGTTGTCTAGAAAAATATGTCCCATACGAGTATGCAATCTCAGCATCCCCATATTTACCAAAGATAAGTTTGTTACTTGAACCTCCAAAACCCTTTAACAGGGGAGCCCCTACAAATGTGACAACAATAAGTATCAATATGGAAACGCTGAATATCCATAAAAATGGGTGCTGCTGCTTTTTTCTGTCAACTGAATTTAGTTCCTGCATATGCTTGATATTGCTTTTCTTTTGCTTGCTTTTATCTTTTGCCGGCATAATGTTCCCTTTTATATCTATAATTAATTGTGAGTAGAAACATATCATTTGAAAATGGATATGTCAATTGTGGATGCATGCTTCACTATATTTTAGTTGACAGAAACATACACATAAATTATAGTTTCCAGGTTGTTTGATATAAGTTTTTACCTTTTATCATTCGGGCTGTTGCGCAGTGGCTAGCGCGCCTGGTTCGGGATCAGGAGATCGGAGGTTCGAGTCCTCTCAGCCCGAGAAATAATTGTATTTCTATAAAAATGTGATACATATGTAATATTTGCTATGCAGCTTATTTAGTTTATGGGGTCATATCCCGATCATTAAGGCAGTATTATGGAATTAAACAAAAAAACAATTATTATAACTCTTCTCTGTATTCCTTTACTTCTTTTTAGTCAGGAGTCTGTCATTAAGATTAAAAAGGGTGATACTCTTTATCAGATTTCAAGACAATACAAGGTCTCAGTTAGTCTTCTTTTGAATTTTAACGATTTAAAAAGCTCAGATACTCTGAAAATAGGTCAGGAAATACATATACCTTCTTCGTATACGGTTACAAGAGGTGATACTCTCTATGGAATTGCACGAACTGCCGGTATTGGAATTGATGAACTTTGCAGTTTAAATGATATAGAAAAAAATCATCTTCTAAAATTGGGCCAAACCATACTTTTACCCAAAAAAGATGCTTTACCTGAAGGAAACGCAAAAGCAGAAAGTCCTGTGGATTCTGTTTTTGAGGTTAAACAACAGGATATTGAATTTTTCTGGCCCCATTCCGGAGAAAGAGTATCAATGAATGGGAAGCTGAAGGGAGAAGAGATCCTCGGCAGGAAGGGTGATGAGATAGTATCTGTTTCTACCGGAAGAGTAGTGTGGGTAGCACCGTACAGAGGATATGGAAGGTTGATTATGGTGGAAACTGATGATCGGCATATATATGCTTACGGTGGTAATGATGTGACTTTTGTGAAAGTAGGGGACAGAGTTTTGCCTGGAACTGCTCTGGGGTTGATGGGAATTAATTCAATAGAGAGAAATGCCAAGGCTTTCTTTTTTGTTTACAAAGATGGAAAACCGGTTGATCCTGATAAAGCTCCCAGAGGTTAGAACTGCGAGTTATACAGAGGCCAGGAGTATATGAATGCATGGAGTTAAGATAATAGGTATTAGCGGTGGTTCCGGTTCCGGTAAAACAACAATAGTAAGAAAAATATCGGAGATAATACCCGATTTTCTATTTATTCCTCAGGATAACTATTATAAATCTGCAGAATACATAAATAATAAGAACATTACTGCCTTTAATTTTGACCATCCTGAAGCATTTGACAATGAATTAATACTCAAGCAGCTTAAAAAACTTAAAAACTTTAAAGCCGTTGATATGCCCCAATATGATTTTGTTCATCACCGAAGAATGAATCAATATTTAACGATTGAACCTAAAAAACTTATAATTTTTGAAGGGATCATGATTTTTTTCGATAAAAGGATTAGAGATCTTCTGGATCTGAAACTCTTTGTAGATACCCCGGATGATATTAGGTTTATACGACGTCTTAAGAGGGATACAACAGAAAGAGGCAGGACTGTGGAATCTGTAATACAACAGTACCTTGAGGTTGTGCGTCCCGGACATTATGAGTTTATTGAACCTACCAAGATGTATGCTGATCTTATTATTCCAGAGGGGGGATTTAATCAAAATGCTTTAAAGGTGTTGATTCCATTTTTAAAAAACATTAGTGATCAAGACTAGAAAAAGGAGTTTATTTTATGAAAGGGAAAATTTTTATATTTCTATTTTTATTATTAAGTGCTGTAATCTTTGGTCAGGCATTGAATGGTGTTCTCTTTATTAATAGTACCGGATATGATATTTCAGAGTTATATGTTTCACCAACAAGTCACGATGACTGGTACGATGATCTTTTAAATGGTCAATCAGTCAGCGATGGAGAGTCTGTCTATATTGATATTCCCGATTATGAGGATCCGGAACTCCTTTTCGATGCAATGGCTGTAGATGTTGACGGTGATGAATATTCCCGGTTTGAAATAGATCTTTCAAATCCAAATTCCAGAACTTTTGAGTTAACCTTTGATGATTATGATGATGAGTATAGTGATGAAGAGTACTATGATGGTGATTATGATACCGGTTATAGTGATGGATACAGAGATGCCTTCAGGGATGCCTACAGTGAAGCTTTCAAAGAAGGTTACAGTGCCGGGTATGAGGATGCTCTTGAAATGAATCAGTAACTGCGAACTAATATTTCTTGAATCTCCAGAAACTTTTATAGCTTCCGGAGATATATTTAAAGGTGAATTTCTCAGGGACGGGATCTTCTCCTCCTGTAAACAAAGTTCCGGTACACCTTAATATTCTTGCTATAGATAATATTAGTCCCTTAATTACTCCATGATCCATGATCGAAGTTTTGGAATAGTGAGAACAGGTGGGAGTATATATACATGAACCGGGAAGCAATGGTGAGATTAGTTTTTGATATATAATTATTGGAAGGATAACGATAAAACGAATAATATTAAGAAGTATATGGGGAAATTTCATAGTTTAGGTTAAATAATTGTATAAATAAGTTCAAGTAATATGAACAGTACTTGATAAAATATGTGGATTTCAATATTATACCACCTGTTATTGATATCAGGAGGAAATAATGGCTGGACCAGTATCAAAAAATGCCCGTCGTGAAGGTGCTCACTCACTTGTAAGCAGATGGGGCGGCAATATAAAGATGAAAACTGTTTTCAAAGACGGTAAAATGAAACATGTTGCTGTTTGTGAAAAATCAGGTAATACTGCAAGAAAACCTAAGGATCTTATGTAAGAATCAGATTGTTTAGAATGAAGGCTGTCAACATTTGTATTTCTGTTATAGTCTATCTGTCTAAGTAACTACAATTACATATTCGTAAAAAAAGGACTGTCAGTAGATGGAACAGTCCTTTTTTTATGTTCGCTTTTAATTTTTAAAATTGAATCAAGAATACTGACTGCTTTATCGATATCCCCTTCTGTAATGATTAATGGGGGGACAAAACGTACTACAGAAGAACCGGCTGTTGCCAGTAAAAGCCCATTTTCTCTGCATTTAGTTACAATTTCTACTGCGGGTACTGTAAGCTCTATTCCCAGCATTAGTCCCAGACCTCTGACTTCTTTAATAATATTGTACTTGTTTTTAAGGTTATTCAGTTGTTCTTTGAGGTAAGCTGCTACTTCCTGAATATGCTCAAGGAGATTATTATCAACCAGTTCAGTTAACACTGCATTAGCTCCAGCGCAAACCAGCGGATTGCCTCCGAAAGTAGCAGCATGATCTCCTGGTTCAAACCGGTTAAAGGCTTCTGTTGAAAGTATGGCTCCAATTGGCAGCCCACCTCCAAGACCCTTTGCCAGGCAGATGATGTCCGGATAAACGTTAAAATGTTCATGGGCAAAAAGATGACCTGTTCGTCCCATTCCACACTGAACTTCATCAAAAATAAGAACAATATTCTCTTTAGTACATAGTTCACGAATCTTTTCAAGATATTCCTGGTTTGCAGGATAGATTCCACCTTCTCCCTGTACGGGCTCAATAATAATTGCACATGTTTCGGCGTCTACTTTTTTTTCCAGATCGGTGAAATCATTGAAATTTACAAAAGTTATTCCCGGAAGCAGCGGCAGAAATGATTCCTGATACTTCATCTGTCCTGTTAAGGATAATGATCCTGTTGTTCTTCCATGAAAAGACTTATCCATTGCAATTATCTTCCAGGCACCATTTTTTTGTTTTTTCCCAATTTTCCTGGCAAGTTTTAAGGCTGCTTCAACCGATTCGGTTCCACTGTTGCAGAAGAAAGCTTTATCGAAGTGACTGTTTGATACAAGTTTATCGGCCAGTTCTATCTGCTGTTCGTTGTAAAAAAGATTGGAATAGTGGATAATTTTATGAAGCTGTTCCTCTACAGCATTGTTAAATTCGGAGTGATTATGCCCAAGGGAATTTACTGCAATCCCTGCGAGAAAATCAAGATATTCTTTCCCTTCACTGTCTTTCACATAACATCCGTCTCCGGATACCAGTGAAATGGGTATTGAATTGTAGGTATGCATAAGTACCTTGCTTGCTTTTTGCTGTATCAATTCCATTATTGTTCCTTCTGAATTATTGTTCCGATTCCTTTCTTTGTAAATATTTCCAGTAGTATTGAATGTTCCACTCTACCATCCAGTATATGAACTGAGGATACACCCGAATTTACTGCGTTTACTGCAAAATCTACCTTTGGTATCATACCATCCTTTATTGTGCCTTCCTTTTTCATTTTTTCTATTTCTTTAAGAGTGGTCTGGTGGATTAAAGATTTTTCATCTTCGATATTGTTCAGAATACCGGGGATATCAGATAGATATATCAACTTCTGTGCTTTAAGAGCAGAAGCAACAGCAGAGGCCGCCATATCTGCATTAATATTATATGTATTCCCATTCAAATCGGAAGATATTGGAGCTATAACTGGTGTATATCCGGTATTGAGAAGTATTTCCAGCAAACTTGTATCTGTATTTGTAAGAGTTCCTACATATCCCAGATCACCGCTATCTGTTAGAAGTTTCTTTGCAGTAAACAAATTACCGTCTTTACCCGAAATACCAACCGCATTAATATTATGAGCAGCTAATAGATTAACTATGCCCTTATTCACACCACCGGAAAGGACCATTTCTACGGTTTCCATGGTTTCCCGGTCTGTAATACGCATTCCATTAACAAATTCAGTTTTTTTACCTATGCGGTCAAGCATCTTATTGATTGCCGGACCGCCGCCATGGACTATAACCGGCTTCATCCCTACAAATTTCATAAGAACAATATCTTCTATTACTTTCTCACGCATTGCCTCATCAGTCATAGCACTCCCACCATATTTAATAACGACTATCTTCCCGTTGAATTCTTTTATATACGGCAGAGCTTCAATAAGGACACTCGCTTTTTCAATATATTTTTCCATCGCTTTTTCCTCTATCAGGTATGATAATCAGCATTTATTTTGACATAATCATAACTAAGATCGCATCCCCATGCTGTTGCTGAAGAATTTCCATCTTCTATATTTATGGTTATGTAAACATCTTTTTGTTTAAGGATTGCTGCGGCAGAACCTTCATCAAAGTGATGAGGTGCCCCATTCTGCATAACACAAACGTATCCGGGAGCCCCCTGGAAATAAACAGATACTTTTTTGGGGTTGAAACTTGCACCTGAATATCCCATAGCTGCAATAATTCTTCCCCAGTTGGGGTCACCGCCGAAAACTGCCGTTTTTACGAGGCTTGAACCAATAACAGTTTTTGCAATTTTCCGAGCGTCCTCTTTAGTGGTACAACCGTTTACTTCCACTTCCAGCAGTTTTGTAGCCCCTTCACCATCTCTTGCAATGGCTTTTGCCAGGTACTTACTTAAATTAAATAATGCATTGGAAAAAAGTTTTAAATCTTCATCATCTTCTAGTATGGGAGCATTGTCGGCTTCACCGTTCGCCATTACCAAAACCATATCGTTTGTACTGGTATCACCATCTACACTGATCATGTTAAAGGTCTTGTTTACACTATAGTCCAATGTTTTTTGAAGAAGCTGCTGATCAATATTCACATCAGTTAAAACAAACCCCAGCATAGTGGCCATATTGGGATGAATCATTCCGGACCCCTTTGCAATACCGGAAATTATCACATCTTTATCTTTTATTTTTATTGTCACACTTACAAATTTTTCACTTGTATCAGTTGTTAGAATTGCTCTTCCTGCACTTTGAAAACCTTCGGAGCTTGAATCAAGTAACGGTGCATTGGTAGTAATCGCCTCTAACATATTATCCATTGGAAGATTTACACCAATGACACCTGTAGATGCTGTTAATACGGAATTGCTGTCAATTTTAAGCAAAGATGCAAGACGGTCAGCAAGATTGCTGTTATCCATATCCCCTTTTTCTCCTGTGCATGCATTGGCATTCCCGCTGTTTACAAGAATAGAGTTTATGGTATTCCCTTTTTTAAGCAATTCTTTGTTTCTGTCAACACATGCCGCTTTTACTCTGTTTTTTGTAAAAACTCCTGCAAAAACAGAAGGTTTTTCACTAAAAATAACAGCCATGTCAGGATTTTCTTTTTTTATTTTTCCTATAAATCCTATAGATTTAAAACCTTTAGGCAAAACATATTTATCAGTTTGTAGTTTCATCTTTCCCTACCTCTAAATTATAGTTGGAACAGCATTAAGACCTGAATCTTCCTGTATTCCAAACATCAGGTTCATATTCTGAACAGCCTGGCCTGCAGCTCCCTTTACAAGATTGTCAATTGCCGCAACAGCAATAACCCGTTTCGTTCTTGGATCTGTTTTAATCCCAATATCGACAAAGTTGGAGTTTCTAACAAATCTGGTTTCCGGAAAGCTGTCCTGTGAATAAATACGAATAAATTTCTCATCTTTGTAGTATTCTTTATATATTTCAATAATTTCATTAGATTTTATATCTTTTATAAGGGAAGCGTAGGATGTCGTAAGTATTCCTCTATTCATGGGAACAAGATGAGGAGTGAAAGATAATATAATATCCTTTCCGGCAATAGCAGACAGCTCCTGTTCAATCTCCGGGGTATGCCTGTGAGTACCAATACCGTATGCTTTAAACGATTCATTGCTTTCGGGGAAAAGGGTTGGCAGGCTTAAAGATCTGCCTGAACCGGAGACACCGGATTTTGCATCTATTATTATAGTAGAATTATCGATTATTTTATTAGCTACCAAGGGTGCCAGACTTGTTATTGAACAAGTTGTATAACATCCCGGGTTTGCCACAATACGGGCATGTTTAATCTTATCTCTGTTTAATTCACATAAACCGTAAACTGCTTCTTCAAGAAACTGAGGTGCGCTGTGTTTGACTTTATACCAGCTTTTATAGGTATCTTTATCTTTTAGTCTGAAATCTGCTCCGATATCAATGATTTTTGTTTTTTCAAGGAGCTCTTCTGATATCTGTCCGGCTGCCAAACCATGGGGCAGGGCAAAAAAGATAACATCACAATCATCAGCCATTTGCTGTGCGTTCAGTTCTGCAAGTTTTTTATCCAGAATTCCTGTAAAATTATGATAAACTTCAGATAATTTCTTGCCTGCATAACTGCGGGAGGATAGATGGATAATCTCCACTTTTGGATGATTGTAGAGCAGCCGGATTAACTCATGCCCGGCGTAGCCTGTTGCTCCAATAATACCTACTTTAATCATGTTATTTTCAGTTTCTCCCTGGGGATATGATATATATATATGATAAGTTTTACTCATCCTGACTGTCAATTGGAATCCGCCAATTTAATAATTACATAATTTAATGAGGGGATTAGATTTTTTTTGAACGCTCATCGATCAAATACTTTCGGAGTTGTAGTTCTCCCCGCATAACATAAAGTATATATACATTGTTTTGATCATAACGATAAAAAACACGGCATGGCCCAACAATGATTTCCCGATACAATGAGTTATTCAACTCGGGAGGTATACAACCGGATTCAGGAAACATCTCAAGATGTTCAATATTAGAGAATACTTTTTTAATTAATTTT
>JAUVLL010000004.1 GCA_030600745.1 Spirochaetaceae bacterium
GCAGTGATTAAAGGGAGCGATCTTCTCCCGAATTCAATATACAGAAAATAGATAGATTTAATCCATAAAGGGCTGAATCCCATATAAATCTTCATATAATCTGCTGAAAAAGGAACTAAATTGTCCAGTTCATGATCTACATTAACAATTTTTCTTCTTTTTATTCTTAAACGACTCTGAAACTGTGGAATAAAAAATGTGGTCATAATAGTACCAAGCAATATACGGCTTGTCTTTCTTGTTTCTTTTTTAATAAGAAAAGTAAGAACTGCCCGGGTAAGACTAAGATCAGATATTTTATTGTCCAAAATTAATATCCGCCTACCTTATGCCCAAAGAGCATGTTCTGATAACACCTGACACATCCGGGGAACAGACCGTTTTCAGATTCCTTAAGGGTCTTTCTGAATTTTACTGCCCTTTCATTGTTTAAAATATCATAAAGATTATCATGCCTGATATTTCCAAGAATGTAATCCGGGTAATCAGCACAGAAATGAACGTCGCCATTATAATCAATATTACATTGAGACCATGGCACGGGGCATTGATCTCTTATTACTGTTTCCAGGTTTGAATAGTATTCAGTAATCTTTTCCGGATTTATAGCAGGTACTGTTACGATTGGATATCCAGGTTTAAGGGAATGAATTTTATCCAGAATTTTCCCAAAGGCTATGCCGTCAATTCCCTCGTTGTAGCCTGTGTTGTAGGCTTCCAGACAATATATATCTGTATCCAGTTTATCCTTCATAAATGCTGTATGCTTCTGCACAATATTATCATTGGAATATGTTCCAAGATTTATAAAATGCCAGGATAGATCAAAGTCTTTTACTGCACTTACAAGCTTGTCCAGATACATATAGTTCAGGTTACTGACTGTTGTAACAATGCCCATGTGGGGTAAGGTACTGTTTTGAAGTTTTTTCTGCCTGTTAATTTCTTTAAAACCTTCAATTACCCTTCTGTAAGATCCCTTACCCCTAATCCTGTCATTAATATCTTCAAATCCGTCAAGAGAGACAAAAAGAGCATGCCACTTATCTTTTACAATACGTTCCGCCTCTTTTTTTAAGAAAGTTCCATTTGTATTGACGCTCAGGATGCATTTTTTACTTATTATATACTTTGCAAGATCCATAAAATCAGGATACATAAAAGGCTCACCGCCCCACATATAGAAGATAGGTTTTCCAGGGGTAATTTCATCAACAAGGGTTTTGTATCGCTCTAAAGGAATAATTTTTTTTGATTCTTCTATGGCATATTCACCCTTAAGAACGCCTTTATCTCCTCTCTGGCCGCACATCACGCACCTCAGATTACACAATGGTGTAATTCTGAAATAGATAAGATTTAACTCTTTGGATATTCCATCCAACAGATTACGGTCAATAATATTTGCTTTTAATGTTTTGCCAAAAGTTTTTGCCAGCTGGAAAGACATACCCGGGTTCTGAAAAAGAATTTTTGGTACGATCGAAAAATTTCTATTCATTATTCAATTTATCAGGGTTTACGTAAAAGAAAATTTGAAAACCCTAAGCTCCTTAATCTGTTTTTCACAGTTTCTAAATCATTATTAGAAATATCTTTAAGAAGTATACGTGTATAACCGGTAGATGTTAACTCCATTTGCGGGTTTAAATCGTGTGTATTTAGAATTTTTGCTACTTTTTCAGCATTTTCCATGCTGGAAAAAGATGCTATCTGAATTATCCAGGTGTGCTGAAGTAAACCTGTTTCTGCATTATGATCTTCATTGCTGTCCAATTCGGAGGGGTTCTCAATAATTCTGATCTCAACCTTTGCGACTCCGGCGCCCACCATATTCAGTTTACTTGCAGCAGCTCGCGACAGATCGATTATACGCCCTTCAACAAAGGGACCTCTGTCATTGATTCGAACATGAACGATCTTGTTATTCTCAAGATTTTTTACCTCTACAATTGTATTGAAAGGTAATGTTTTATGAGCGGCTGTAAGCATATTGGTGTCGAATCTTTCTCCGTTAGCTGTAAGCTTTCCCTGGAATTTACCGCCATACCAGGATGCTTCACCCCGTTCCATGGCCGATATTTGAGTCGATGCAATTATTAACATAAATATTGTGTAAATTAATCGTCTGTACATACGATTTTATCGGCTGCAGGGTATTATTCATTGAATCAATTCGTAAAAAAAACTTGTAAATTTGGTCATTTACAGTTAATGTTGTAAGGTAATATTATTTATAATTTATAATGGAGGTGTTGAATGAAAACACTAATTAAGAATGGGACTGTGGTAACTGCAGGCGATACATTTATAGCGGATGTCCTTATAGATGGTGAAAAAATTTCGCTCATAGGTGCCGATTTACAGGCTGATGGTGCAGAGCTTATTGATGCATCGGGACTGTTTCTAATGCCTGGCGGAGTCGATGGTCATACCCATCTGGATATGCCTTTTGGCGGGACAACTACAGCAGATGACTTTTTTACAGGTCAGCGGGCTGCAGCATTTGGAGGAACAACAACTCATGTAGACTTTGCTCTGCAGCAGAAGGGAGAGACTCTATTGGATGGGGTTGAAATGTGGAAGAAGAAGGCAGATGGAAATGCAGTTATAGACTACAGTTTTCATATTGCTGTAACAGATCCCGGAGAAGCTGTAGTTAAGGAAATTGAGAAGCTTCCTGCAGCTGGAATAACAAGTTTAAAGGTTTTTCAGCAGTACAAAGGCTTATTTATGGTAGATGATACGACCCTTTACCAGGTAATGCAGGCAGCAAAAAAAGCCGGTGTTCTTACCATGATTCACTGTGAAAATGGTGATGTAACAGATATTGTTACTAAGGAGTTAATTGCAGCAGGAAAGACCGATGTTAAGTACCATCTGGAAGCCCATCCAAGAGAAATTGAAGCAGAGGCAACTGGAAGAGCAATCGCAATTGCAGGGGTGACAGGGGCAAAACTCTATGTTGTGCATATGACATGTGAAGATTCTGTTTTTGAAATGAAGCTGGGAAGAGAAAGAGGCTACAAGGTTATGGGTGAAACATGCACCCAGTATATGTTTAAATTTGAAGATGATATGCGGGTTCCCGGATACGAAGGTGCAAAATGGGCATGCGGACCTCCTGTAAGAACTCCCAAAGACGCAGAATATCTGTGGAAATCTCTGGCAGATACAACACTTCAGTTTGTTGCTACCGATCACTGTTCCTTCGATTTTGAAGGGGGCAAGGATGGTAAAAAACCGGGAAAAGAACTGGGAAAGGAAGGATTTCATAAAATTCCAAACGGCATTCCCGGAATAGAAGACAGAATGCCTGTTATGTACCACAATGGTGTTAACGGTGACAGATATAATATAAACAGATTTGTTGCTATTACAGCAACAAATCCGGCAAAGGCCATGGGTCTGTATCCACAAAAAGGAACAATTTCTGTTGGTTCAGATGCAGATATAGTTCTATGGGACCTTAATAAAAAGCATACCATATCCGCTAAAACACATCACATGAATGTGGATTACAATGCTTATGAAGGAATGGAAGTTAAAGGCTGGCCTGTACGAACCATACTTCGTGGAAAGAGTATTGTTATTGATGGTGAATGGAAACAGGAAAAAGGTGCCGGACAGTTTATCAAACGCCATGAGGGTGAATTTTTATAAGATATTTTTAAATACGTGGTAGGGGCAGCCACCCGGGATTTGTTTTACAAATCCCGGGTGGCTGCCCCTACGCTTTTTTGTGTATCTTTAGTCTCCTGTTATATCATGTTCTTCTTTTACTGATTCTTCGTCTTTAAACTCACGGCCCCATCCGGTAAGGATTGCGATAAGCATAACCCCGAATAATCCCATTCCATGAAAGAAAAATGGAAAGGCCTGAATGATATTAAAGTCGCTTGCGACTATACCGGTACTCATAGCAATACCAAGGGTCAGCATAACGCCGGGATTGTATGGAACAAACATTATTGTACCCGTTGCAAGTGCATCCATAATATTTGCATTTCTTTTTGGTGCAAGGTTATGCCTGTCACCCAGATCTTTTGCCAGGGGACCAATAGCAACTATAGAACGGGCTGATCCGGCGGTAATGATATTACCTACTATGGTTAATATAAAAATAGAAAGTTCTGCATTTCTTACTTTCTTTGTAAAAGGCGATACCTTGTCCAGGATAAGCTGGAAAAGACCTGCTTTCTCAAATATTCCAACAAGTCCCAGAAGGAGCATTGTAAACATAATAATTGGAAGCATGCCATTAATACCACTGTAAAGGATACCACCGAATTTCTTTGCAGGAACATCAGCAAATAATATACTTGTTGGTTTGAGAAGTCCGGTAACTAATCCCAGTACGATTCCCATTGCATTGGTAGTCATTAAAGCAGTTACCAGGTGGACACCTTTGTACATAATATAAATTA
This sequence comes from Spirochaetaceae bacterium, assembly GCA_030600745.1. Classification (GTDB taxonomy): domain Bacteria; phylum Spirochaetota; class Spirochaetia; order B11-G9; family B11-G9; genus JAJRQE01. The sequence goes on from JAUVLL010000004.1 coordinate 4,428, forward strand.
ATACAGTAGGGACAATTATCATTATAAGACCTTTGGGGGAAACCTCCCTGGCAAGTTCCCCGGTAGTCCCTGAACCGGTTTGCATCGTGATGCCGAGAATAATGAACATCACTATAGAAAACCCGGCAGCAACAAAAGCATATTTCAACCGGCTTTTTACTACAGTTTTAATTTTTGCTCCCTGTGTATAGGCGGAAGCAATTGTTGTGTCAGAAATTGGCGCAATATTGTCTCCAAAAAAAGCGCCACTTACCAATGCTCCAATCATTAAATAGGGATGTGCTCCGAGTCCGACTCCCACAGGGAGCATCAGAGGTCCTATTGCTGCGATACTGCCGCCTGATGTACCCGTAGCCGTTGAGAAAAGAGCTGCAATGATAAATGTTATTAACGGTAGAAAAGCTCCGGAAACCCCAACATTTACTCCCAGCCAAACAAGACTGTCTACCAGACCTGACGCACTAAGCAGCTTTCCCATAATTCCTGCCAGGATCCATGCGAGAGCCATGATTGCAACCATTTTACGTGACATACCTCCAATCATTGCTTCGGATGCTTCTCCAGGTTTTTTTGCCAGGACAATTGCAACCAGCATTGATGCCAGGCAGGCAACCCAAAGTGTTTTTGTGTGGACCCATCCAGTCAGTACAAGGGCTAGTATTACGCCAAGAAGTGTAAGCAGTGGTAAAAATGCCCCGAACATACCTAATCTGAATTCCAATTGGTTTGAATTGTTATCCATTTTCTCCTCCTGAAAATGTTTCGTATATCCGAAAAAAACAATTTTCGAATATTTAAATATTGACAAATATATAATAGCATAGTAATCTTAAGCATGCAAGTTATTTTTAAAGAAGCTTTTTGCGCTGAATCACATTTTGAATTAAATAAAAACTCTTATCTAATAAATGGCCAATATCTGGCGCAAAATAGCTTAGGATGCATATGCGAGCAGCAAACCTGTTTGCGACCAGCACAAAAAAATGCTGTCACCATAGACATAGCAAAAACCTCAAAAGAGAATATTTCATGATATATATCCTGGCTGGATTACTTACACTCCCGATTACAACTGTTCTCACAATTACAGGTGTCGGTGCTGCTTTTGTGTTAATTCCTGTTTTCACAGCTCTTGGAATTGAGCTTCATGAAGCAATGGCTGTTGCTCTTCTGTTAAATTCTTTGGCAATGATCTTTGCTTCTTGCAGATTTGCCAAAAAAAAACTTATTCTATGGAAAATCGGGATACCGTTTATTATAACCAGTGTTATAGGTGCACCGATTGGTGCGGGATTCAGCTACTATGTAAATAACGAGCTTCTTAGAATTTGTTTTATTTGTTTTCTTCTTTTCGCAGCAGCTATGATGTTCTTATATAAATCTAATAAGTCCCAGGTTAATAAAGTTGTAAGCTTGACCTTAAAAGGAACCCTGGTAAGCAGCCTTTCCGGATTGATTGTCGGGTTTATTGGGGGATTAATAGGTGTAGGCGGCGGTAATATTATACTGCCTGTTTTAATAGCCCTTGGAATAAAACCGAAAGAAGCAGTTGGGACAACGGCTCTTATAGTTATTTTTTCTTCATTATCAGGATTTATCAGTCATCTGGGATTTGGAGATCTTGATATTCTTTTTATAATAGTAACAGCCGGAGCTTCGATTATCGGCGCTTTAATCGGTTCCTGGTTGATGACAGATAAATTGAAACCGGAGATTATTAAGAAGATACTTGCAGTAATTTTAGTTGTGGTAGCTGTTAAAATGATTATCAGTATTATATAGGGGTTGGAAATATGGGAAATGAAAAGATTGACAGAATTAGAAAAGAATTACCTGCTGTAAGCAGCTGTATCTATTTAAATACAGGTACAAATGGACCTCTTTGCCGGGCAACAGCGCAGATTATGAAAGAAGAATCGGAAAAAGAATATATGGAGGGAAGATACCTTCCTTTTTTATCAGAATTGTACAAAGATATGGATGAAACACGTAGATTAATAGCTGACTTCATCGGAGCGGATTACGAAGAGATTGCTCTTACTCATACAGCTACAGAAGGGATGAACCTGATTTTATGGGGAGTTAACTGGCAACCTGGAGATGAAATTATAACAACAAATCGTGAGCATGTAGCCAGTCTTGCTCCCATTGCACTTATCAAAAACCGGTTTGGTATTAATGTGAAGTATGTAGAAGTTGAATATGGTGAGAATTATGACGAACAGAATTTCCTGGAAAATTTTAAAAAAAGAATTACACCTAAATCCAGGCTTTTAGTTGTTTCCCATGTATCATTTTCAACAGGACTTACATTTCCATTAAAGGAGCTTGCGGAAATTTGCCATGAAAATAATATGTATATTCTGGTGGATGGGGCCCAGGGTGCCGGAGCAGCTCCTTTGGATGTTCATGAGTTTAACATAGATTTTTATTCTCTGGCAGGTCGGAAATGGCTTCTTGGACCGGAAGGTATTTCTGCACTATATATTGCCCGGTATAGGATATCAGAGATAGATCCTACTTTTATTAGTCCCTCTTCTATTAGAGACAGGCATGATCTGGATATTGAGTCGCCATATATTATTCCTGCTCCCTATGCAGCCAGGTTCCAGACAGCTACATCAATAAACAGACCTATATTACTGGGGTTTAAAGAAGCTCTTAATTTTCTTATCAAAGATGTAGGAAAAGAGTGGATGCTGAATAGAATAGCTTTTCTGGTATCTTATTTACGGAAGAAACTGGAGCTGGTACCGGAAATAGTTATTGTCACACCTAAAGGGAAGGAGAGTGGATTTATTCATTTTCTTGTTGAAAACCGCGAACCTGTAGAATTTTGTACAGTTCTGAACGATAGATTGTATATGATCCGTCCTGTTCCCAGTCAGCATCTTCCGGCTCCTGTAAGAGTTTCAGTGGGTTTTTACAATACAATCAATGAACTGGATGGATTGGTAGACAATATTAAAGATGTTATACATAATAAGGTCTGATTATTAGATAACCCTAATAATTTAAAAAAGGAACCATTATGGCAAATAAAGATCGTGCAAAAAATGAACTTCGTGCAAATATTCTCAAAGCTTTGGCCAACCTGACGCGGGTTTGCATAATTGAGAATCTCAAAGATGGCCCGTACAATGTAGCTGATCTGTCAAAAGAACTAGGAGAATCCAGTTCCATAACATCCAGACATCTGCATGTATTGAAAAGAGCAGGACTTATTGAAGATAAAAAGAATGGAACTACAGTAACCTATTCACTGGTAAGTGATGGAATTCCGGACATACTGGACTCTGTAGATGAAGTAATTAAAATGAACTACGAAAAATATAGGGCTTTTTTCCACTAAAAATAATCGTAGGGGCAGGTCGCGATCTGCCCCTACGATGGTATTACGGTCTATCGTATTTCCCCACAATGACATCATGTTTATTTACTGCATCTTCCTTCCACTCGGTATTACTTCCCTTTCCAAACTGATCTTCTTCTTTAAAGAGAATCTTCCCGGGGGTTATACAGTCATAAACCGGACAAACAAGCAGACACAATTGACATCCAACACACTTATCTTCAAGTATAGTTGGTTTGCGTTCTTCCTCATCCCATTCAATTGCCTGGTGTGCCCCATCCATGCAGGATATATAACATCGACCGCATCCAACACATTTGTCGTAATCAATCTTAGGCTGGATCTTGAAATCTCTGACAATATCATCCGCTGGAATAATATTTTTCAAAGCAATACCTACAAAATCTTCCAGTTTGTCAAAGCCCTTCTCAGCCAGGTAGATGGAAAGGCCACTTATCATATCCTCAACAATTCTATAACCATACTGCATAACAGAAGTGGTAAACTGTACATTGCTGGCACCGACCATGAGGAATTCAGCAGCATCCTCCCATGTTTCAATCCCGCCGATTCCACTTAAAGGTATGTCCTGTAATTCGGGATCCTGAGCCATGTTCGTGATAAACCGGAGAGCAATCGGCTTTGTCGCTTTTCCGGATATTCCTGAAATAGAGGATTTCCCATTTACAACAGGAAGACAGGTGAAATTATCAAAATCCATCCCTGTAATAGCCTTAATAGTATTAATGGTAGAAATCGCCTGAGCTCCTGCTTTTATAGCTGCTCTGGCCGGGATCTCCATTTTTTCAATATTTGGTGTCATTTTTGCAATTAAAGGAAGGTGTGAACCTCTTCTGGCTGCTTTTACATATTTATCAATTAATTCAACACTTGCACCTACGTCCGAACCCATCCCTTCGTAAGTCATCTGGGGGCAGGAGAAGTTGAGTTCGAGCATATCCAGCCCAAGAGCAGTATAATCTCTGGCCATCTGTTCCCAGTTATCTTCGTCCATTCCCATGATAGAACCAATAATGAGTTTGTTTGGATAATCTTCTTTAAGTTTTTTCATCATATCAAGATTATCCTGATATGGTTTATCAGAAGTCTGTTCCATATTTTTAAAACTTATAAAAGGTGTTGCTTCTTTTCTCGGGGCATCGAACCTTGGTGAACATTCTTCCGGTATTGTTGTAGTTAATGTCTTATAAAATACCCCGCCGCCTCCGGCATCCAGGAATTTAGCACACATTTCATAACTGCTGCCGACTGGTGATGAGGACAGGAAGAAAGGGTTTTCGCATTTGAAACCCAGAAAATCAATTGAAAGATCTGCATGTTTAGCCATAACTATTTTCCTCCCTTTGTAAGGTATTCTTCTATACTCTGAGCGGCTATTTTACCGCCCTGAACAGAGTTGACAACTGTTTTTATAGAATCCTGGTCAATATCACCGGCAACAAAAATATCAGGTATATTAGTTGTACCGTTTTCAAGGCTTGTAATAAAATTATTTTTATCGAAGCCAATACCCTCAATTACTTTAGAGAAATCTTCAGGCTGCTGCCCAATGGCAAATACTACTGTATCTGCTTCGAGTTCCATTGCAGATTTACTTCTGGTTCCATTAGCTCTAACTACAGTCAGTTTGCCATTTTCACCTTCAAATACTGCAGGAGACAATGTAAAGGCAAAATTAATACCAAGTGATTCTGTATACTCCAGTTCCTGTCTGTTGGCTGGGGCTTCTTCTCTCGTTCTGCGGTAAAGAACAGTAACTGATTCCGCGTCTTTCAAACGGGCTGTTGTGGCACAGTCCAGAGCTACATCACCACCACCAATAACTACTACATGCTTACCTGCATTAAAATTGGCATCCTTTGATCTTGCCTTAGCCAGGTACTCAACAGCAGTGGTTACTCCCTTAAGTTTTTTTCCCGGTACATCAAGGGTTTTGGATATCTGCATTCCAGCTCCAATCAAAATAGCTTTATAACCCTGCTTTCTTATTTCATCCAATGAAATATCTCTTCCAACCCTGGTATTAAGTTTAATCTCAACGCCCAGATTTGTTACGTATTCAATTTCTTCATCAACAACGTATTGGGGAAGCCTTGCAGGAACTATCCCGTAGGAAAGAACCCCGCCTGCTTTTTCCTTTTCTTCAAAAATTGTTACAGGATAACCTTTCATTGCAAGTGTTGCTGCTGCAGAAAGAGAAGCCGGACCTGAACCAATCATTGCAACCTTTTCCTTTGTTGCTTTCGGCGGATCAAGTGCCTGAAAGTTTGTTGTTTTTTCATAATCTGTAATAAAACGCTGTAATCGGCCTATCTGTATTGGTTTATCAATACCCGACCTTGCACAGGCAGCTTCACAAGTCTTTTCATAGGGACAGATTCTTGCACAGACACCGCCTAAAATATTATTTGACCGAATTATCTCTGCTGCACCTTTTAAATTCCTAAAACGAATAGCCCTTATAAAATCTCCTGGATTTGTATCTGCCGGGCATCCCTCGCTGCACAGCGGGTTATAACATAATAAACATCTGGATGCTTCCTCTATGGCTAAGAAGGGAGTAAAAGGAGGCACTGTTTCTTCAAGATACCCTTGTGAAGGTTTTAAAGATATGCCCTCTTTTATTCCAACATTGTTAGAATTACTCACTATATTCCTCCTGAAATAAGTTTATGATTAAAGTTGACTACCATATTACATAGCCGTAAAGAAGCATTTTAACTCAGATTATGATTCAAGTCAAAGAAAATATTATAATGGTGCGGGGTGTTTCGGTTCCTTCTGAATTATATAAACAGAACTAACTACAATTAAAATACCAATAAGTGTTGCGATACAGGGTTGTTCACCTAAAAAGAGAACTGCAAAAACCAAACCGAATACGGGTATCAGCAGCTTATAGGATGTTGCGGTAGTAACAGGCATATGAATGAGTGCCCTGTTAAATATCAGATAAGTAAGGGATGTTCCAATGATGCCAAGATATAAAACCAATCCGATAGATAGTGAAGGCAGTTCCAGTAACTGGGCTGGACTTTGATCACGGAAGATATTTATTATCAGAATAAAAAATGTTCCGGACAACATTGAAATCCAGGTAGGGATAATACTTCCATATTTATTAATATACTTTTTTATAAGCATACTGTATAAGCTTAAAACCAGAGATGCTCCCATAAGAAGAATGTTCCCCAATATAGCTGAGCCTTCAGTTTCAAAAGTTCTGAAGTTGCCATTAGTTATTACCAGAATCATCCCTGTAATTCCTACTGCTATACCAAGGACTTTTTTCTTTGAGAGTACTTCTGCAATAAGGACGGGACCCAGAATCGCAGTAAATATTGGCTGTGTATTTGTTAGAAGAGCTCCATTGATAGCGGTTGAAAGCTTTATTCCGTAAAATAATCCAACTGAAAACAGTGTTATCCCAATAAATCCAAGTAAGGCTATTGATAGAACTTCACCAGGTTCCGGTTTTTTTGTCTGCTTTCTTAATTCAGAGATAAAGAAAGGTGTGAGAGGGATGAATCCTAAAAAATATCTGTAAAAGGAGAGTACAAGTGGATCCATGTCCACTACAATGTACTTTATTATTGGATAGAAGGTTGCCCATATAATCATAATAATAACAAGTACTGGTGGCCAGAAGTTAAATCTTTTTTTCAAACTATCTTCCTGTGTAATTGGATTGATTAATAAATATCAACCCTTTTGATAAGAGTCAATATCCTGGGTCACGCCCAATAAAAGGATAGATACAAAATAGTAATTAATCGGGAAAAGTAATAAATGTTAAATTTATAAATATTTTTCTTGACGGAAGTTGATAGCGGGGATTATAATCATTTTTTACAACTTTTTTTTTTTAGGCTGGTCGCCAATGCAACCAAAGGAGAGACTAATGTCCAGAATTGTTAAATGCGCACATATTCAGGCTTCAAATCCAAAACATGATGGTACTGTGGCTGAGATAAAAGAGGCAATGATACAAAAACACATTCCTCTGATTGAAGAGGCTGGGGAAAAGGGAGTTAAGATTCTTTGTCTTCAGGAAATATTTTACGGACCATATTTCTGTGCTGAGCAGGATATAAAATGGTATGAAACAGCAGAACCTGTTCCGGGACCTACTACAGAACGTATGGCTGAGTATGCTAAAAAGTATAATATGGTAATGATAGTTCCGGTTTATGAAAAAGCTCAGGAAGGTGTTTATTATAACACTGCAGCTGTTATAGATGCTGATGGAAGTTATCTTGGTAAAATGAGAAAGGTTCAGATTCCTCATACCTGGCCTGGATTCTGGGAAAAATTCTATTTCAAACCCGGTAATCTGGGATTTCCTGTATTTCAGACTGCATATGCAAAAATTGGTATTTTTATTTGTTATGACAGGCATTTCCCTGAGTCTGCAAGGTGTCTTGCATTAAATGGTGCAGAGATACTTTTTAATCCTTCTGCAACTACAAGTGGAAAATCCCAGTATCTCTGGGAGCTCGAACAGCCTGCACAGGCAGTGGCCAATGGAGTTTTTATTGGTGCCAATAATAGAGTAGGTCTTGAAAAGCCCTGGGAATTCGGAGAATTCTATGGTTCCAGTTACTTTGCAGATCCAAGAGGTAAAATACTTGTAAAAGGTTCAACTGATAAATCTGAAGTAGTTGTAGCTGATCTGGATCTTGATGTAATTACAGAGGTAAGAGACGGGTGGCAGTTCTTTAGAGACAGAAGACCCGAAATGTATGGAGAGATCTGTCAGCTGTAAGGAAGAAGGTGGATAGCTGAAGGTTGTTAGGGAAGGAAGCAGATAGATAGACTACCCTAATAACCTACAGCCTAAAAAGCTTCTTTTTAAAAAATGGTAAATTTGAGACAGTGGTGGGTGTGTTACACTAAATCCGCTGCTCGATAATACATGGAGGAAATATGAGCGAAAACGGAAAACACTCCGGATGGGTAATCTATCCAATCGGCAGCAAGCCTAAAATGGGTCTTGCTATTCTCCTGGGACTTCAGCAGTACCTTACCATGTTTGGTGCTACTGTACTTATTCCTTTTATAGTAGGTGGAGCAATGGGCATGCCGCAGACTGAACTGGCATTGCTTATCTCTACTATGTTCTTTGTATCAGGAATTACAACCCTGCTTCAGCAATCGCCTTTAGGGAACAGACTCCCGATTATTCAGGGTGGTACATTCTCATTTTTAGGTCCAATGTTTGCAATTGTTGGAATGGTTGCTGCTAAGAATCTTGGTTGGGAGGTGATGATTCAGCAGGTTAGTGCAGCAGTTATGTTTGCATCTTTCTTTGAAATCATACTTGGTTATACTGGGCTTATGGGGCTTGTTAAGAAAGCTATTAGTCCGTTGGTTATTGCTCCTACTATTGCAATGATCGGACTTGCTCTTTATGGAATCGGTGCTCCATGGATGGCTGGAAACTGGGTAGTTTCTATTATTACACTTCTTGCACTGGTATTATACTCACAGGTTTTTTCACGAAAGTCTAAAGTATTTTTACTTTTCCCGGTCCTTTTAGCAATTCTAACAGGGTGGGCTGTTGCGTTTATTGGGACGATGGCAGGATGGATACCGGAAGGTAACCCTGCTAATCTGACTAAAGGTGTTGCAATTATTCAGGCTTCTCCGTGGTTTTCTTTAAGACCTGCACTTCCTTTTAAATGGGGATTCCCTCAGCTTAATGCAATTACCCTTGCCGGTTCTCTTGGTATGCTCGCCGGTTATCTTGGTTCTATGGTTGAATCAATTGGTGATTACTATGCATGTGCAAGAATGGCTGAAGCTCCAGTCCCTACTGCAAAGATGATCTCAAAAGGTCTTGGTGCAGAAGGTCTTGGTTGTTTTATTGCCAGTATCTTCCAGACAGGTAACGGTACAACTTCCTATTCAGAGAATATAGGTTCAATCGGTCTTACCCACGTCGCAAGTCGCCGTGTAGTTAAAGCCGGTGCTGTTATTATGCTGATACTCCCAATGTTTGCGAAATTCGGAGCTGCTTTGTCGACACTTCCTCAGCCTGTAATCGGCGCAATGTTTGTAGGAATGTTTGGACTTATTGCTGCGGTTGGACTTTCAAACCTGCAGTTTGTTAATCTAAATAATTCCAGAAACTTATTTATTGTAGGTCTGGCATTCTTTGCAGGGTTAAGTTTTCCTGCACATTTCAGTGCAAGTGCAATAGACTGGTCAGGTGCAGGTCAGGTAGGACAGGTACTCGGAGGCATTGTTCAGACGATTATGACAACCGGTATGGCTGTAACCGCGATTATTGCTATTATCCTTGATAACTGGCTTCCAGGTGCAACAAGGGCAGAAAGAGGCCTTGAATACTGGGAATCTGAAGCAAGTGATGAAGCATGGGAAAAAGCTGAAGCTGAATGGGCAAAGATGGCTGTTGGTGAAGAATTAGATCTTAAAAGATAATAATAAAGTATAAATATTGCAAATTTTTCAGATATGAGACACTATGGTGTCTCATATCTTTTTTTATTGTGTTCATACCATTAAGGAGGGTTGAATGTCTTCACAGGTACGAAAGGTGCTATACTTTATTCTCGCTTTCCTGATGATGGTAGATTTTTATCTTATTTTTAATGCGGGGAATCCCAATTCTTTTTTAAGATTATTTATTAAAGATTCATCATACGATATTACTGTTACCGTTGGATTATCTATAATTATTGCCCTAATATCACTTTCAATGATTCGTGATAGCGATCAAAACTCGGTAAAAAATATTCTTGAGCGGAATTCTGAACACATTGCGGACCTAAAAAAACAAAACAGGAGTAATGAGGAAATTGCGGACTCCTTTTTAAAGGAGATGGGGGCAGGAAAAGGGCTGTTTCACTTTCTAATAAAAAGACGTGTTTTACGCTACCTTTCTAAAATGTAATGAACTTATTAAACAGTGAAAATAAAGGAACCCTTATAGTCGGAGGACTGTTTATGGGGGTTATTTTTCTAATCTCTTTTATCAGAAACATGGAAACAAGGCGTCTTCGCAGACGACTGGGTGAAGGTAATATCCTTCTGAGTGGCTTCAATGTTCATTATTATGGTGTTGAATCCGAACTGAAGATGCCTATGAATAGTATGGGGGCATTGGGACTTTCTTCTGAAGGTCTGTATTACAGAGCACGGGTTCGAAAGAGAGAACTTTTTATTGAAGGAAAGCAATTAACATCCATTACTGTTACGGATGATTTTAAGGGAAAAAATATGTACGGGAGTGTAGTAGTAATAAATTTTATTAATAAAAAAGGTGAAAAAGACAGGGCAGCCTTTCGAATTCCCTATCCGGAAAGATGGTCTGAGGCAATTAATAAGCTGTTTTTAAGCTAAATAGCCTGATATTTACATAAAAATCTTAAAAAAACAAAAAAATAAGGAGACTGTCTTGCAATTATTGCAGAGACCGGAGATATAGCTTATGCAACTGGTGGTATACTTTTAAATATTATTCTTAACTTTAAGAGTTTTAAGAAAGCATAACTGATTTATTAAATTATATAATGAGCCCAGAGTTTAAAACAGAAATATAGGAGTATTAAGGTGTAGAACCTGCCGAAATGAAATACAGGAGGGATTAACACCGATGAGTTTGCCCCAGCCCAAAGTGATGTATCTGAGTATATCAATAATAATGCTTCTCTCTTTGGTCTGCCGGATTACAAATTAACAAGAATTGGGAAAATTCTTGATAGACAATGGGATAAAATACCTGAATATTTTAGAAATGTTACTCTTGATGAATATTCTGATAATTAGAAGACAATTTCTCTATATGATTGTCATAATCCTCATTTTCTGATATCAACACATTATCATCATGAAAAACAAAGAACGTTTTAAAACAGAAGCAATATTAATTTTTGTAACACTAATCTGGGGAGGGACCTTTCCTGTTATTAAGGCAGGGCTAAGTGATATTTCTCCATTATTAATGGTTGTAGTTCGTTTTTTTCTGGCATTTTTATTTTTTATGCCATTAATAATAAAGAGACGAAAACTTTTATCTTCGGGATTTATTAAAGCCGGGCTGGTACTTGGATTTTCCACTTTTATAGGTTATGGAATGCTGACAATTGGTCTGACAATGACAACAGTAGCTAAGTCCAGCCTTATATCCTACGGTTATGCCTTAATGACTCCGCCATTGCAGTTTCTTCTTCTTAAAAAGAAAGTAAGTCCCATTAATCTTATAGGTCTGGTAATAGCATTTACAGGTATGATGATTTTTACTTCTCCTTCTGCTTCCGGCTGGAATATGGGAGATTCTATAACCGTTCTGGTTGCTTTGGGTTATGCCTTTACTGTAGTTCTTCTGGATAAATATTCGCGAATCTATGATGTTGAAGTTCTTACAGGCATACAGTTTTTCTTTACTGCAGTATTTTCTGTAATGCTTATTCCGTTTTTTGAAACTCCTGTTTTTGTTCCTACAGTCAATCTATTAATAGCTCTGTCTTATCTTGTTATTCCCGGAACTGCAGGAGCTCTTTATTTAATGAACAGATTCCAAAAAGGAACCACTCCCGTTCGTGCTGTTATAATCTATGCTCTTGAACCGGTAATAGCAATTATTTTAGGCTATCTTTTTCTTGAAGAGTACATTGGCTGGAGGGAGCTTTTAGGTGGAATAACAATACTTTCCGGTGTTCTTTTCAGTGAGATATGGGGAATACTGGTATCCCCCAAAATATCTACTCCCAGTTTTTCCAGGCAAGGTTACAGAAATAAATAATCAATACAGCCTGTATCCATGGAAATATTGGATACCACCAAATCCCATTCTGGTCAGGATGAGCTTGAATTATATGAACTAAAACAGGTTGAAAAATCATGAATGCTCCGTCTAACATTCCCAGTATTAAGCCCCATTTGTTTTTTAAAACAATTAATAGTATGCCAATTGTAAGCAGGCTTGCAAATACCGGGACTGCTATCGCCCCCAGACCTCCCAACTTTACAGCGCCCGGAATCTCCCGGACAATTTTATGTACAAGTTGTATCAGCATTAAAGCTATTACAGCTTGATTCTGGATTGGAAGTAATAGTTTAGTTTTCATTTTAATCTCTCCTTATTTTTTGTTTCAGAGCAACCACAAGCGGTAATGCTCAAATAATCATTCTATATTTTAAAAACCTGTAAATGTCTAAATACTATTCACTTTGCTAAAGTTATAAGTCCTTTTCCCTTTACCTACAAACTTATATAACCCATTTTCAGTTAATGCAAATACAATGCGGGTATCTTCCATATGATGATCACTGAAACACATGATTGCTTCCGGTTTAAGCACTCTGTGAAGTTCCATAAGCACTTCTTCCTGATTATCGAGTATATGAAATACATCAAAGAAAATAATAAGATCAAGGCTGTTGTCAGGCAGGGAAGTGGAACAGCCTGAAAGAATAGTTTTTATATTTGCAAGATTCTTTTTCAGGGCTTTTTGCTCAACCGTTTTCACTGCAAGAGGATGAATATCCAGAGCGTATACAAGACCTGACCGGCCTGTTTTTTCAGCTAATGCTATTGTAAACACTCCAGGTCCGCAGCCAAAATCGAGAATCTGACAGCCCGGTTTAATCCCGACTTCGGACAATATCTTATTTGGAGGTATAAAAAGATTACGGATTGGAATACCCATATGAGTCATCAGTTTAAATGCAAAATTTGGCATTTTCTTTTTCATAATATTAATTCCCTTTTTTGTCTGTTTTTCGCCATGCTCTGTAACCGAACATAATTATCGGGATCTGCATGACAGACCAGGCAGCAGGACCGAATATCAGTGATTTATAACCAACAGGAGCAACGGTCAGCATACAGATAACATGTGTCAATGCCAGTGTCAGCGTAACTATCCCCAGCAGCATTGCCGCCAAAAATCCCCATCTGTACTCCCGGGCACAGATGGGAATCAGAAATAAGGCGAAAACCGGCATAACAGTGTGCCGATAGCCTCCCAATGTTAATATATAACTAAAGTTATCAAATCCGGACCCATACTGAAAGCCGATGTCCAGTCCCATGAAAATCCAAAAAACAATGATCACCAAGCCAATAATAATGCCCAGTGTATTAGTAGAAATCTTATCCGGTTAATCTTTTTAACTATTCAGATACCTTACCTCTTTGTGCTTCCGCGGTATTTTCCTCTTGAATTCCACTGCCGGATAACCCAGCATCAAGCAACTGTATATATTATTTTCGTCAGGAATACCCAGCTTTCGTTTTACATCTATGTTCATGTTGATGATGGGAGGAATCATTCCGCTGAATATTGAACCCAGACCCAGAGAATGGGCGGCTATGGTGGCATACGAGGCAGCAAGCCAGCAATTCTCCATAATACAAACACTAAGTTTGCTGCCGTGAAAGAAGATGATGGCAGGTGCTTTAAATGTAAAGGCATCCTTACCTTTGTCGGAGCTTTCGCAGCAAATCCTTGCAGAGGGCAGGGCATGATGTGTTAATGCATGATACTGATTAGCTCCTGCAACCCTTCTGGAAATAATCCGATATATTGGGTTTTTCATTGACTTCATCATTTTTTTCCAGCATCTGACAGTGTCCAGGTATAACTCATCGAGGTGTTTTTTTTCATCCAGGACCAGAACCTGAACATTTAAGGGGGGCGCACCTATGGGGGGCATGGCTGATGCACTAATCATCTTATTCAGAGTATCGCGTTCTACCTTCCTGTCTCTGAAACTCCTGATTGATCTTCTGGATGACAGCATTTTCTCCAAATTTGTAAAATCAACATCATTTTCAGGCAACGTTTCAAACTCATTGTAGTTTAATCCTTCGACCAGAATCGATTGTGTTGGGCAAATGGACATACAGAGCCCGCATTGACAGCAACTCCAATCAGGATAGTCCTCTACTTCTACTTTCCTGTGGTCCATTTTGAGAATCTTTTTGCTGCATACCTTTGCGCACAAGCCGCATCCTGTACATGTTTCCGGATTTATATTAATTCTGGAATTCATATTCTTATTTCCATATTTTTAAGCTCTGCATTGATAATAAATTTTGCATCTTCATAATCCGGTGGGCCTAATTTCCCCTTTGCATTATTGGAAAAGCCGTATTTTTCTTTTGGAATACCCAGAAAGTTTTTATCCATCTGTACAATTTTCTCTCTCATGACATTCTGAACAGGGTATATCTTTGTCACATTTTATGAATGCTTTTCTGAAAAGTTCATCAATATCAACTTTAAAATCCATTATTACATCTGTATTTACCGAATAATAAACCCTGTAACCCTTCCTCTCAGAATCCAGAAGATTCAAATGTTTAAGAACTCTAATATGCTGCGATACTGCAGGCTGTGTAATCCCGATTTTTTTAGCAATATCAACAACACAGAAACGGTCTTCCTTATTTGATGCCAGTATTTTAATTATCATCAATCTGGTCGGATCGCCAAGTGCTTTAAATATTTCCGCCATTCTCTCAACAAAGTTTTTCATTTATATCCCTATTTAGTCTATAAGCATATACTAATATAAAACATTTATTACTACCTGTCAAGGGTTTTTTCATCTTCAAGCCCTCTATTCCAGACAGACAGTCTCGTCTTTAAGTTTATAGATCGTCGTGTTTTGGATACAGCTATGGAAGAGATTAAACTTTCTATGTCGGGAATTACCGATGAAAATGAAAGTGTGATCTCAGAAGACTGTAACTTTATAATAAGTCTGAATAATATGGATTATACTCAAAAAAACTGCGAAGAATATCTTCGCAGTTTATACCAATAATAATATCATTACATAACTATAGAGGAATAAAATACTAATTTGAATTTTTTATTCCTTACTATATAATGATTGAGGCTGTCCGGTAATCCCGTAATTCACTAATACCGGCTTTGAGTGTACTATATACTCAAATATATCAGTACTTGAGACTTTAAATTAAGCATAAATATAATTCTTATCAATATAACTCTTTTCTGGCATGGATTTTGCACATATAAAGGAAAAGGAGAAAAGTTATGTCTGTTAAGAATGCATTAGCGAAAAGATTTGTAGTAAAAAAAATATCAAACAGTTTAACCGGAGATATTAAAGATTTAAAAAAAATGGTTAATCTTTCCAGAAAATTTAAAGTAAATCCTGGTGTTAAGAATTTTATAGACAGCCTGGGAGCTTCTATAGATAACGGGGGATCACTTGCAAAATTGTTTTTAAGGATCGGTAAGACTATGAGTCCTGCATACAGAAAGAAGATTGTAAGAAACCTTATATACAATCATTATATCTATGGATCAAAGAAAAGGCAGGAAATGTCTACCGAAGAAGATTGGGTACCGGGTTTTTTTGTTATAAGTCCTTCAATGAGGTGTAATCTACACTGTACAGGATGTTATGCAGGACTTTACACAAAGGATGGAGATCTTCCTGAAAGTGAAGTAGACAGAATGTTGGGTGAAGCAAGGGCCCTTGGAATATATTTTGTTGTTGTATCAGGCGGCGAACCCTATATCCAGAAGGATATGCTTTTCAGGATGTTTAAAAAATACAACGATATGTTTTTTCTCACATATACTAATGGAACTTTTCTGGATAAAAAAACAGCTAAAAAACTTGCCAGACTTGGGAATGTTGCGGCAGCTATAAGTGTGGAAGGTTATGAGAAAGAGACAGATGAGAGACGGGGGAAAGGCGTTTTCAAAAAGATTTTAACAGCTATGGATAATTTAAAGAGAGAAGGAGTTTTCTTTGGGATAAGCGTTACATACACTCGAAATAACATTGATACTATAACAGATGAAAAGTTTATAGAGTATTTTGTAAATAAAGGTGCTGTTTTCGGCTGGTATTTTATGTTTATGCCGGTAGGAAAGGATCCGATCCTTGATCTGGTTCCAACTCCAAAGCAGAGGGTATATACAGGGGATAAAGTTGCCGAACTACGCGGAAAATATCCGATTTTCTTAGGTGATTTCTGGAATGACGGACCTGCTGTGGGCGGATGTCTTGCGGGAGGAAGACAGTATCTTCATATACTTAATTCAGGGAATGTGGAGCCGTGTGTTTTTGCACATTTCAGCAAGGATAATATAAAGGGCAAGACTTTCCTGGAAGTAGCAAATTCACCATTCTTTAAGGCGATCAGGGGCAGGTTCCCATATACCAATAACGCGAATTTAAGACGGCCTTGTATGATTATTGATAATCCTGAGGTTCTAAGGGGCGTTGTTAAAGAATACAATGTTACTCCCGGACATAGTCACTCCGAATCTATAGTTCAAGACCCTGAAGTGGTAAAGTGGGTTAGTAACTACGCGGAAGAGTTTAAGAATCTGGTAGACCCCCGATGGGAAAGAGAAATAAACGACCCGAATAACAGGTGGTATAAAAAAGGAGTTGAATATAAGCGTCTGTTTAGCTTTCTGAAAGACAATGTAGATAAAACTAAAACGGCAGCAGTAAAAGCAGGAGGAAACGGCAGCTCAGATATACTAAAAGAGAAATTGCAGGAAGTTCAGGTAGAGAATAATGAAAAAGAGAAAGTCCTGGTTTAGGGCTTTCTCTGTATTCCGTATTTCTTTATCATATTCTGAAGAAGCCTTCGATCCATTTTAGAAATGCGGGATGCACGTGAAATGTTCCAGTTGTTCTGTATCATTAGTTTCCTTATAAAGAGTATTTCAAGCTCTGAAACTGCTTCATGCCGTACTGTTTTTTTTCGTTCGAGAAGCTCTTCATAGGATTCCGGTACCTGAAGTGAAATATCAGCGGAATCTATTATTTCTATAGGTATTTCTTCCAGTGTTATTCTACTGCTTGTAGCAAGAAGTGCCATGTGAGTAATAACATTTCTAAGCTCACGAATATTACCCGGCCAGTTGTACTGGTGCAGTAATGTATAGACCGGTTCATCAATGGTTAAAGCGGATGTTTCCCTATTTTCTATTATAATTTTTAAAAAATGCCGGGCAATTAATCTAATATCTTTAGGGCGTTCTCTTAAGGGTGGTATCCTTATTGGAATAACTGCAAGGCGATAATAAAGATCAGCACGGAATTTCCCATCCTCTATTTCTCTCTTTAAATTTTTATTAGTTGCGGAAATAATCCGCAAATCTGTATGTACCAGCTCATTGCCTCCAACCTGATAAAAACTCTTTTCTTCTATTACTCTTAGAAGTTTTGCCTGAAGAGCAAGAGGCATATCACCAATCTCATCGAGGAAAATAGTACCTTTATCGGCAAGTTTAAGTTTGCCTGTTCTATCGCTGTAAGCTCCTGTAAATGCACCTTTTTTATATCCAAATAGTTCAGATTCGAGCAGCTCTCCCGGAATCGCAGGACAATTAATTCGAACAAATTTACCATTTCGTTTGCTTGCCCTGTGTATCATATCGGAAATTATTTCTTTCCCCGTTCCCGTTTCACCCAGAATAAGAATAGGAACATTTGTCTCTGCAACTCTTGCGGCGAGGTTTAACTGCTCAATTGTACCCGGGTGCTGTGTAATAAATTCAGTAGTTTCAGGAAAAAGAGGTGCATGCAAATTAATACTGGATGTAAATTTTATTGCTCTTTGAATAATATTTTTAAGCTGTTCCACTTTAACAGGTTTTGTAAGATAATCATAAGCACCTGCTTTAACTGTTAAAACAGCCTGGTCTATACTGGCATATGCAGTCATTATAATTACAGGTAGATTCGGTTCGGTTTTTTTTATATATTGCAGAAGTTTAAGCCCGCTCATACCTGGAAGCCGTACATCAGTTATAAGAATCGATGGTTTTTCCGTTTTGTACTTTATTAAGAAGCTTTCCGAATCCGCATATCCTTCAACGTTAAAATAATCTCTAAGGTTAAAGATAAGAAGATCCAGCAGTTTCTTTTCGTCTTCAATAATTGCTACTGTTTTTTCTTTCTCATTCTTTCCCATTGGAACCCCATATTTTTTTAAAAAACCGACTGAGGCAATATTATATTAAAAACAGTTTTTCCAACAGTACTTTCAACATTGATAGTTCCTCCCGCTTCGGTTATTATCCGTTTGGAAACAGCAAGGCCCAACCCCGTCCCTCCCAGTTTTGTGGTAAAAAATGGCTCAAATATTTTGTATTCTATTTCCGGAGAAATACCCGGGCCGTTATCTATAAACTGTACCTCAATAGTATCCTGATTTCTTATTATAACTGCTTTGAAGGTACCATTTTCCGGTAAAATTTCAATAGCATTGAGTGAAATGTTAAGACATACCTGAATAAATGCTTCCCTGTTTATCATGGCAGTACAGTTATTATTAGTGAATGATAATTCCAGATGTATATGATTCTTTAGTGCTTTCCGTGATATAAGTTCAAATGTTCTTTTTATAGTTTCTTTAATATCTGTCTGAGAATGTTCAATTTGTCCCAGAGGAGGGAGGGTCAGAAGCCTGTTTAATAACTTAGACATTCTCTCTGTCTCTTCCAGAATATCTACAGCTAAACGTCGTATCTCTTTTCCGGTAAGGTCTTTTGAAACAATGGTTTCGGCAGAAGTAGAAATAATAGAGAGGGGATTTCTTATTTCATGGGCAACTTCCGAAGCAATTGCATTAAGTACTGTAATTCTTTCTATTTTTGCCTGTTTTTGTTCCAATTCGATTGCACTTGTATGAGTCTGACATCTTCCAATAATAACAGGAATACCGGAAAAGAATATTTCAAGTTCCTCTATTTCCCTCTGATGCCATGGGCGTGCTACACCCGGGCCGCCTATAAGGCATACTGCATCGAGTTTGTTTTTTGTAAAAAGCGGAACAGTAAGGCTTATTTTATATTTGTCTAAAAGTTCAAGCTCTTCTCCCTGTTCCCATGAAAGAGCAATTTTATGTAAATCACAAATTTTATGTATATTATAAAGCTTATCGGCAAGTTCACCATTTAGGGGGAAAAAAAACTCAATATCACACTGATGGAGAGAATGATATTTCTTCATGTTTGTATCTCTCATTAAGAAGTAGAACTTTTTAACATGCAGATCGTGTGTAAATAGTTTTATTAGAAATTGATCAAGTTCTATGATATCTATAATCTCAGCTAATTTTGGAACAGCGAGGTTCAGAATTTTATGAATATCAGTTAATGACGGGTTCATAAGAGAATCTATTCTGTTTTCGAGAATTCTAATAAGAGGAATAGAAAAATTAAAAATAAGCAGAAGTTCAAGTATTATAAGAAATGATTCGTGAATAAACAGCGAGTTTATTATAAGAGAGTTTATGGGAACCAGCGCTCTATTGTAGAGGATTGTAATAAAGCCGAGCAAAGACGGATATATTATAAAAAAACGGAAAACAGCCTTTCTGTCTATATAGCCGAACTGAAAAATAAGTAAAAGGAAATATACTGTATATATTCCGGAATTTGCAAGGTAAAAGTATATTCCCACCCTTGATGGTAGAAAGACAAAGTTGTTAAAAAGGAGAATAAGTGAAAGAGGGATGAACCCCGTAAGGACCATGATAACTGTTTTTCTTTCGCGCTGCAGCAGATTGAGTTTTAAACTTCCGGCGACTCTGAAAATTGTCAGAGATAGAAGGGATAATTGATAAATAATCATTACTAAATAGATGCTAAAATAAACCGGATTTCTATGTATGTATGACTGAGGCTGAATCAGATCCTTAAAAGAGAGTATTGATAATTCCGGCTTATAGGTAAGCGTCAGCATAATACCCAGAAGCATTGGAATTATATATAAAAAGGCAAGCAGGATATTAGAGCGGTTTTTTATCCGTCTTCTGGGGAAAAAGAAGGAAAAATGATAGAAAAGCGGGAAAAAAAAGATACTGCCGAATATAGCCATATTAAGGCCTATCGTTACATGCATACTTCTAAGGAAAGAGTAGAAAAAAAGTATCTCAAGATTTGTAAGGGTTATTGGAATAAGAAGCAGGCTTAAAAATCTGTTTATCGTACCTTTGACATTATAGTTGTAAATTAAATAGATAAGAGCAATATCCAGGATAAATAGAATAATAAGAACAGCACTTACAATCATATCCCTATTCTATCATGAAAAACAAATATTAATCTTACCCGGACTCTATGAATCAGGAATAGTTAATAGAAGGAAATCAACTTCTCTCCACAAACCATTTTGCATTCATTCCTCTTCATTATCTTCCCTGGCAATCCCTAAAACAAGGCCGAAGTTTCCTTTTCCTCCAGCCTGCACACCGGAGACTGCGTCTTCAACAATAATTGCCTGTTTATAATCAACCTGAAGGTTATTACAGGCAGTTGTAAAATATCCGGCTCCGGTTTCCCTTTCAGATTTAATTCTGCCGAAACAACTCCGTCTACACGGGTTTCAAAAAGTTCAAGTAGACCAGCTGCTGCAACGATGATAATTGAAGAGGATCCCATAAATCGTTATTACCCTTATATTTAGAGATGTGCACTCTTCCTGCACTTCCCAGTCCAGATACCCTCATACTCAAGATCGGACAATTCAGAGTTTACCTATGTAAAATCAGCCAGATCTATTGTATAGGCAGCTGCATGGTTATAAGTAAAGCAGTTTGCCGGTGACAGGATCCTGACCGTAACTCTCACATAGTTCTATTAGTACATCCTCATGAGTAATACCGACATTCATGACAGTGTCATCTCCGGCATAATAGACAAGGATGCTGCCGTCATCACGTCGGATTGCTCCACAGGTAAATACAACATTCGGCACATGGATATAATCACTGATTGTTGTCCGGCAATCTGCCTGGGACGGAAAAAGAATTGGGATGCCGGACATTTTCACCTTTGCAGGATCTGAAAGATCGTGGAGTGCCACTCCGAGAACATAGGGATTACCGTCCATTGTTGAACGCACTCCGTGAAATATATTTAACCAGCCCTTTTTTGTTTTAATAGGAGGTGCTCCGGGACCGATTTTATCTGAAAAAGATGAAGGCCCTCCACCGGTTTTCATTATCGGATCAGTGGAAATCTGCCAATTCCCATTTTCCAGATTTTCTGTATAACCTAATTTAATCTGAGTATATGATCCGCCTGTATCACTTTCGGTAATGTCATTCGGACGAAAGAGGGCAGCGTATTTCCCTTCTATTTTTTCCGGGAAAATGACAACATTTCTCATATCCTGATCAAGCATGGGCCCTGATCTCTTAACAGTTAAGAAATTTTTGGTAGTTGCAAGCGAAACCCTTACTCTGTCTTTTATTGATTCATGATAAGCACTGTAAGTAATTGCATAGAGATCATTGATTTTTGTTATACGAGGATCTTCCACTCCTCCGCTTTCGTTTTCAATAAGAGCTGCCTTGTCGATTTTATCATTAAACCAGTCATTTTTAGTTGCGGGTTTCATGAGAGGTTCCTGATCAATACGCCAGTCAGTCAAACCATTTTTACTCCGGGCAACTCCCAGAACGCTAATCCCGCATCGAAGGTGGGAGCG
>JAUVLL010000161.1 GCA_030600745.1 Spirochaetaceae bacterium
ATTTATGAACGATATTTCGAGAAAGATGGAAAAAGATATCATCATATCCTTGACCCTGATTCAGGATACCCCGTTGATAATAAACTGCTTAGTATCACAATAGTAACTGACAAGGGTATAACAGCAGACGCATATTCAACAGTTACTTTTTCCGCAGGGCTTGAGAAAGGTATGGAACTACTGGAATCTATAGCAAACATGGAAGGTATTTTTATTACAAAAGAACATATTGTCTATACTACATCAGGTCTGAAAGATTCATTCTCTCTGCTATCCTCTGATTATAAACTTGCCTTCTAATGCATATTATTACCCCCCGATTACCAATAAAACAGGTTGTACTCAAGGCTGTTTCAAGCTAGTATATTGTACTAAATGGACTGGATTTTACGTAGTATAAAAACTAAACTTACCCTCGGCGTTATCTCTGCAGTTGTTGTCCTTCTTGGCGTATTACTTATAATGAGCTACATATCCCTCAAAAACTACTCCCTTAACAATGCTCTTGAACTTTCTGAGACAATTCTTAACGATACTGATAGTAAAATAAGCAGGTTTTTTCTGGAGATAAACTACCTGGCAGATTCCCTGAAAAGAAACAGTACAATCTATGATATTAAACTTGATTTGATGAAAGAACTTTTTATTACAACCGTTTATGCTCGAAATGAATACCTGAGAGCTATCTACCTTGGCACCAGGGAAGGTGAAATGTATGAATGGGGTGTGGGTGAAGGTTTTATAGATAACATACCGACATTCCCTGAGGGTTATGATCCGCGAGTCAGACCATGGTACAAAGAAGCCCTGAATAACGAAGGATTCGCAGTATCAGAACCATACATCTATGCCAGTATCGATGCCCTGGGCATAACATGTGTTGTTCCGGTATATGACAGTGAAAATATATTTGTTGGTGTTCTGGGACTTGACATACTACTCCAGGGGCTGGCCAGTATGATAAAAGATCTGGAGGTACAAAAACAGGGAAAAGTAATTCTGTTGAATCAAAACTTTGAAATACTTGCCGATCAGTTTAATGAATATACAGAGAATATTACCCAGTTAAGAATATTTAAGGACGCAGAATTAATTAATGGCCCGGAAGGATATTTTATAACTGAATTTGAAAATCAAAAGATGCTTACATCATATAAAATTATTGAATCTACAGGAGGAATACTTCTTGTATCAATTCCCTACCATGTTGTTATGGAATTTTCAAACCAGACTCTTGCCACAATACTTCTATCAGAAATATTTTTAATGTTTTTTTTATTGGTTATTTTAACAATTCTCCTGCATAAAATTATTACGGAGCCATTGGGGAAAATGCTAGGTGTAATGAAAGAGATTGAATATGGAAATGTAGATGCAAGAATTGTAACCAGAGGTGATGATGAGTTTGCATCCTTAGGAAGACTCTTTAATCAGCTTGAGGATATTCGCCAGGAATATACCACAGGGATGGAACGGGAGATTAAGAACAGAACAAAAGAAATAATTGATCTTCAGAATGAGAATACAAGGCTTCGAATTATCGAAGAAAAAGAAAGAATTTTCGGGAATCTTCATGATTCTCTTGGAGCCAGGTTAACTAATATATTTATTAGCAATAATGTTGCAAAAAAGGCATTTCCAAATAACGATAAATTACTTAAAGACATGCTTGATAGAATAGATAAAAACACCAGACAAGGCATAAAGGATCTTAAAGAAATAATTTTTGGTCCTGATACGGGAGACAGAATAATTATAGACTTTGTAAAATTAATTGGCTTCAATATTCGGGAGAGGTTAAAGCTGAAAAATATAAACTTCCACTACACTCCCTGCAACAACGAAATAATTAATTGTCTGGACAGATCTCTCCGTTTTGAAGTAGAGAAACTTCTACAGGAAATAATAAGTAATGTACTGAGACATGCTGAAGCTACAGAAGTTTGCCTGGAAATGGATATTAACAATAATAATCTGGTAATAGATCTAAAAGATAATGGTATTGGATTTAAGTATAATGAAGAGAATAAAACCGGATTTGGAATAAATAGTATAATAAGCAGAATAAACAGATTGAATGGTAAGATAGAAATTAAAACGGCTCCGGAAGAAGGGGTAGCCTTCTATATATCAATACCGGATAAACAGGATAAAGAGTTGTGATCAGAATTGTGATAATAGAGGATATAGAGGAAGTACGTCAGGGTTTGAGATACCTGCTGAGCCTTGATCCACAGCTGGTAATTTTAAAAACCTATGCCAGAGCCGAACCATTTCTGGAATCATTTCCACTCTTTACAGTACCTGATATTGTGCTTATGGATATTGGCCTTCCAGGGATAAACGGGATAGAGGCAACAGCAATTATAAAAGGGGAATATCCTGATATAGATATTCTAATGCTAACCATATTCGAAGAGGAAGACAAAATATTAAGTGCAATTCAGGCTGGTGCAACCGGGTATGTCCTGAAAAACACTGACCCGGGAGAACTGGCTTCCCAGATAAAAAGTATATACTCCGGAGGATCACCAATAAGCCCGAATATTGCCCGTAAATTACTGACTGAGTTCCAAAAAGAGAGAAATAATAATGAAAAGAAAAACTATAACCTTACGCCCAGAGAAAAAGATATTTTTAAAGGTATTGTAGATGGCCTGACTTACAGGGAAATAAGCAGCAGATATAACATTGCAAGTTCCACTGTAAAAAAACATATTCTTCATATATATCAGAAGCTTGAGGTAAACTCCAAAGTTGAATTTATTAAAAAAGTAATGGAAGAAGACCTGATAGGAAATTAATAATCTCTTTCTCTACACCAAATGGGGTATAAAGTACTCTAATTTTTACGTTAATTGTAATAATTTCATCATTCTGGTGAATATACTTGCTCTTTTTTCCATTGTTTCATTGTACAATATTAAATTTCTCTGGAGGAAAAAATGAGTTCAAATGACAAAAAAGGAATGTTTGACTGGTATTTCAAGTCAAATCTTCTAATCAGAATCCTGATCGGTCTAATTTTAGGTGGTATTGTCGGGGTAGTTGCAGGTGAATCAATTCTATGGGTAAACCCATTGGGAAGCCTGTTTGTCAATCTGCTTAAGATGATTGTTATGCCGGTTATTCTGGCATCACTGGTAGTAGGTGCTGCAAGCATCAACCCTGCTGAACTGGGTAGAGTAGGAATCAAGATAATACTTTTTTACATAGTAACTTCAGCTTTTGCAGTAGCTATGGGTCTCTTGATGGGAAACATATTCAAACCTGGAGCGGGATTAGCCCTTGGTAGTGCAGCAGAAGCTGCCGGAAGAGTGCTGAAACAGCCTAAATTCATTGATACCCTTATTGCAATTGTACCAAAAAACCCCTTTGGCGCCTTTGCTTCAGGAGCAGTACTTCCTACAATATTTTTTGCAATACTCTTTGGAATAGGTATCTCATACCTGAAAACCAGCTCCGATGCCAGAATTAAAAAAGCCGGTGACACATTATTCATGGTTTTTGACGGTGCTGCAGAAGTAATGTACATGATGGTTCGATGGGTACTTCAGTTTGCACCTATAGGTGTATTTGCCCTTATAGCTGTTGTTTTTGCTAAGCAGGGTCCAAAGGTTGTTGGTGCTCTGGGAACAGTAACCATTGCAGCATTCCTCGGATATATACTTCATGTGGTAATAATCTACGGCGGGCTTCTTCTTATCAATCGACTAAGTGTTGTTAAATTCTTTAAAGGAGCCAAAGGCCCCATGCTGACAGCTTTTGTTACCAGAAGCAGCAGCGGCACATTGCCTGTTACCATGACCGATGTGGATAAGAACCTTGGTGTTTCAAAGAACATCTATTCCTTTACACTTCCATTGGGTGCAACAATCAACATGGATGGGACCGCCATCTATCAGGGTGTATGTGCATTGTTTATAGGGTTCGCTATCGGAATGCCTCTTTCTTTTGCACAGCAGATTACAGTTATTCTGACTGCAGTCCTGGCATCAATTGGAACAGCCGGTGTACCTGGAGCCGGAGCTATTATGCTTCTTATGGTTTTAAACTCAGTAGGTCTCCCTGTAGAAGCCGGAACACCTGTTGCTGCAGCGTATGCAATGATTCTTGGAATCGATGCCATTCTTGATATGGGTCGTACAAGTGTTAATGTTACCGGTGATATGGTTGGAACAACCCTTGTTGCCAAGAGTGAAAAAGAACTTGATATGGCTAAGTGGGAGTAGTTAGATAGTTTTAATAATTCCACAAGGGGAGGAGGTTAAACTTCCTCCCCTATTTTTATATACTATGTGTGAAGGAGTCAAATATGGCAAGGCTTGTCTGTTCCAGCTGTGGTAAAGAGTATTCTGCCGGAGATCCGGTATGGAGGTGCAGTTGCGGAGGAATTCTTGACATTAAATTCACTCCTTGCTTTGATAGAAAAAAAATGAAATCAAAACCTCATGGAATGTGGAAATACAGGGATGCCATTCCTATTAGTGATAAAAACATAGTCAGCTTCCAGGAAGGGTTTACACCGCTTCTGGAAGTGAAAACGGGAGAAGGCAGACTCCTTGTAAAGCAGGATCATCTTTTCCCGACAGGATCATACAAGGACAGAGGGGCATCAGTACTTATCAGCAAAGTTAAAGAACTAGGAATAAAAAAAGTTGTGGAGGATTCCTCCGGTAACGCCGGCGCAGCTGTAGCAGCTTATTGCGCTAAAGCAGGTATTGAGTGTGATATCTATGTTCCGAAAAGTACTTCTACCGGAAAACTGGCTCAGATCAAGTTGTATGGAGCAAATCTGCATAAGATTCCCGGTTCCAGAGAAGATACAGCGGAAGCAGTTATGGAAGCAGCTGAGAAAAACTACTATGCAAGCCATTCATGGAATCCCTGGTTCTTTCAGGGTACAAAAACATTTGCATACGAGGTTTGCGAACAGTTGGGATGGACATCCCCGGATGTCGTAATACTGCCGGTCGGGAACGGAACCCTTTTCCTTGGTGCATATATCGGATTTTCAGAACTTAAGAATGGGGGAATAATTGATTCAATTCCAAAGTTGATTGCCGTACAGACTGCAAACTGCGCACCCCTTTATAAAAGCTATATAAACAAACTTAATAAACCTTCAAGTATTGAATCAGTTGTTAATACCCTGGCAGAGGGAATTGCAATAGCAAAACCTGTCAGAGGTACTCAAATTTTGGAAGCCATCAGGGAAACAAGTGGAGAGATCATTGCGGTAACTGAAGATGAGATTAAAACAAGTTTATACACCATGATGAAGCAGGGATATTATATTGAGCCCACAAGTGCAGCTGTTATTGCAGGTGCTGTAAATTTCCAAAAGAAAAACATGGACAGTATTGGAGATAAGACCCTTGTTACTGTTTTTACAGGTCATGGATTGAAGGGCACCGACAAACTATTGAAATTAAATGACAAGCGAAAAATGAATAATGGAAAATGAAAAAGTAATTATTATTGGCGGGGGTGTGGGTCCACAGGCAGGGACAGTTCTGCACAATTACATTATTGAAAACACCCTTACTGACGGCACGGATCAGGATCATCTGGATGTTTACCATTTTTCACGATCATCAGATATTCCTGACCGCACTGATTCACTGGAAAATGGAACTGTAGAGAAACCTGCACTGGGTATGTATAGGACTTTTAAAATTGCAGCTTCAGCCATCAATATTGAGGGAAGAAAAGCTGTTGGAGGAATTCCATGTAATACCTTTCATGCACTGGAGATTTTCGAAAAGTTCAAAAAATTAATAAAAGAATTTGAACCTAAAATTATAATAGTTAATATGATAGACGAAACTGTAAAAGAAATTCTTAATAACTATCCCGGAATTCAAAAAATTGGTCTTCTGTCTACAACAGGAACCAGAAAGGCGGGGGTCTATTCAGATCAGATTAAAAGAATGGGTCCTGAAGTTATTCAGGTACCTGAAGAAATTCAGCCAAAACTGCACAATTCCATCTACAATAAAGAATGGGGAATAAAAGCCCTAACTCCTGTCGGTATTAAAGCAAAAACAAACTTCGAAGAATTTGCTGATTACCTGATAGATAATGGTGCAGAAATAATAATTTTAGGATGTACGGAAATACCACTGGCCCTTCCCTATAAGCAGTATAAAGATATCCCACTCATAGATCCTATGGTCTCCCTGGCC
Organism: Spirochaetaceae bacterium; assembly: GCA_030600745.1. Lineage (GTDB taxonomy): Bacteria > Spirochaetota > Spirochaetia > B11-G9 > B11-G9 > JAJRQE01. The sequence continues at coordinate 6,189 of JAUVLL010000161.1, forward strand.
AGAGCATTGATCAGAGAAGCAAATTCTTCTAAACTCAAACAGCAGCCCGGGATCTCTTGAAAAAAAAAGAATTATTACCTATCATCTCATTGAAGCAGAAATATAATGGGAGCCGAATCTTACCAGAGGTAAATTCAAATATCCAGTACTTGTCTTTTTTCTGGCTGTACTTATTTCTCCGGTCTTTTCTGAAGATCGTACAAATGCTGTCCCTAAAGAACACTTAGGAAAAAACTTTCTTGAGAGTGTGGATTTTTCACTGGGCACAGGCCTCACATATCTAAACGGTCAGTACAGGGAAATAGTTTATACTAATACCAATTCCGCAAACCCTTATTTAAGCGAGCTGCTCTGGAATCTGGATAATATTTTTCTGCTTAATTTCACACTTGGAGCTTCAAAAGGTCCATGGTCTCTGGATCTATCATTAGGAACGGCGGTTACAGAAGGTTCCGGAATAATGGAAGATTATGACTGGGGCGATTACAGTAAAACTGATTGGACAAACTGGTCGACGAGTTTAATTTTTCTGGATAAATCATTTTTTCTTGATGTGAACTCATCTTACAAGTATAAACTAAACAGTTCCTTTTCGTTTCCTGTAAAGCTGGGTTATAAGCTGAATTATCTTGATTGGGAAGATGAATCAGGAGAATATATTTATTATTGGGATTTTAAAGACGAGGTCTATTTTGATCCAGTACAAACCGGGGATTTTGGTGGAGTAAATGGAATTGATTATAAGGTAATACAAAATATCTTTTATGCATCTTCGGGAATCATTTTTACAACAGGAAATATTACAACAGGAATTAATCTGGCTCTTTCTCCCTATATATACGCATGGGACCTTGATCATCATATTATAAGAAAACTATATTTCCTCGATACTTTTATTGCCAATTTCTGGTATAGAACTGAACTTTCCCTTAAACTAAAAGTAAGACCAAAAGGTGAATTCCTACTAACTGTTTTCAGAGAAGAACTGCCTGAAGCTATAGGAGATACATTTCAATACGACGAAGATAGCTCCGATCCGGAAGAAGTGGGTACCCAGTCCGGATACTACGCTGATGGTGCCGGCCTGGCATCTGTACTATGGGGAATAGAACTCTCATACATCTGGACATTTTGATGTAATCGGGTCAGAGGAGGCAAAAGCCTCCGTCTGCCCACAGCACCGTGCGTACGGGTCCGTACACGGCTCCTCATGTCATTATAATCCACTTATTCAACTCAAACCAGTGTTTCAGTTTGGCATCAGATTT
>JAUVLL010000282.1 GCA_030600745.1 Spirochaetaceae bacterium
TTCTGAAAGTAAGACAACAAAGATTTCATCTCTTCTTGTAAGACGGGAAGAAAAACGGGTAGTAGAGAAGAGAGTTAACAATCTGGAAATTAAACTTTAAACATAACAGATAAAACAGCTTTAGGGGGTAAGTGTGTTAAAAAAAATTCTAATAGTTTTAATTCTTGTAATTGTATCTTTCTCTTTTGCTTTTGGGCAGGAAATTTCTGAAAAAAAGGAAATTGCAATTTTTAGTTTAAGCTATACTGATTGGAGTATTCCTGATGGTGCTTTGGGACTTGTGGATCAGTCAGTACAGAACGTTTTTATAAATCTTAAGCGATTTGATATTATTGGTATGTCATACAGACTTGATGCAGGAGATATAAGCGGGTTTATTGATGAAATAAAAAAGGTTAAGGAATCGAATATTGAAGTACCTGAAGCTGTTCGTTTGGGGGAGCAGACCTTTACCGAAGCTGATTTTAACAAACTCGTTGGATCTTTTATTATAGTTATTCCAGTGATGTCATACTATGAAGTGGCTGCAGATGATGGTGGAGGATACAATGCAGAAATACAGACAAGTTTTACATTTATCAATGTAGAGGAAGGAAAGGCTTTTGCCAGCTTCCAGGTGGATACAACTGGTTCTGATGAGACTGCCAAAGCAGCTATTAAAAATGCAGTTGATGCTATGCCCATACAGCTATCCTATGAAGTAAGAAAAATACCGGAGTTTCAGCTTAAATCAGGTATTCTTGATGTTAATGGAAGAGAGATTCTTATTGAGCTGGGTGCTAATATGGGGATCAAGCTTGGAGATGAGTTTAGTATTACTAATACTGTAATTCTTCCTTCCGGTCACCTGATTGAAAAAAAGGTTGGTCTTCTTGTAGTTAAGGAAGTTAATCAGGAAGTTTCCACTGCAAAGGTTTTCTATGCGAAAAAGAAACCTGCTGTGGGAGATCAGCTTAAGGAAATACCCCGAATGGGTTTTGAATCTGCTTTGTATGTAAACTATATAAGTCAGTCTGATCCTGCAAAGGATCCGATTCTTGCATTAGGCATTAGACAGATTGTTTCGAGGGGTTATTACAAAACCAGACCATATGTCGGAGTTGAGATTCCTCTTGGAGTAAAAAGCTGGGGGTTCTTTTTCCCGGTGAATACCTATGCAGGTGCTGAAATGAACTGGTATTTTGGAAGATTACATTTTACTCCTGCATTAGATGTAGCTTTGGGAATGCTGGTGCCAATTGTAGAAGAATTTAATGAGTATGTTATCTACAGTTCAATCGGTGGACATGCACGATTCGGTGTCAGCTATATGATGACTGATAATATTAAACTCTTCGGAGAGATAGGTTATTCTGCCATGTTAGGAATATCCAGTTGGTTTGATACCTATTCCGGTATTCTCTATGGTGGCGGTGTAACTTTAAAATATTAATTGTGTGAGGGAAAAATGAATAGAATAAAACTATTTTTAGTTATTATACTGATTTTATCAGTAATGATCTCCTGTGTTTCAACAGGAGGGGGGGTGTCTTCCGGAAGTGCTCCTGCACAGAGTTCAGCCCAGGCAGAACCTGTTCTCTCCGCATCTCCTGTTTACTACGCTTCAGGTACTGGAACTACACAATCTGCAGCGTTTAATGATGCAAAACTGAATGCAGTAAAAAAGGCTGCATCTGATGCTCTTGGTATTGCATCAGCAGCCGCAAACAGGGACAAACTTGAGAGTAAAATATATATTGCCAGCAATACCAATGCCTATGTCTACAACGAAACTATGGAAATTCTGGACAGGGGTGGTGAGAGTGGAAACTCCACTGCTACAATCGGGATAAGAATAAATCTTGAAGCTCTCTCCAATGTTCTTAGATCAAATGAGATTTATGGCAATATTATACTTCCACAGGGAGGAGATGTCCAGCTTTTGGATATGGATAGACCCTCTTTTGCACCTGAAGCTGCTGTAGTTGCAACCAAAGATACACCAGTCGTAGAGACCCCGATTCCTGCTTCACAGACACCACCAGCTACACCGGAAGAAACAGCTCTAATCAATGAGATTATTGGTAATTTAACCTTTATGGTTTATTACGATGAAGATTTTGCAGCAGATCCATTCCTTGCCAAGACTGCTGTTGGCGTGGCTAACCGTTACCTATCAGAAAATGGTATGGAGTATGTAGATTTGGGTCAGATTGAGCAGATCAAAAAGGATCAGGCTGCGGCTTATGAGGATGAAACCGGACAGACTGTTTCAATGATCCAGTGGATTGCGGGAAAACTGAATGCAGATATCTATATTGAAATAGTTGTTGATGCAAATTCAAGTACAAAAAACAGCAAATACTACGGAAGTGCCAGTGTTTCATTAAAAAACTTTGATGCATCGACTGCTGCCGGAAGAGGATCCAGTTATTATCAGACTGTTCCTCCTGCTATGAGTACAGTTTCTGAAGCAGATGCTTTGAACAATGCTGTAGCCTCTGCCACATTTAATGCAATAAAAAAAGCAGTTGACCAGGCCAGGACCTATACACAAAAAGAACTGACCCAGGGAATAAAGTATGATCTTGTTGTGCAGAATACCCTTGACTCCCGCCTTATGAGAGATTTTATGAAAAAGATGAAGCGGAAGGTTAAATCTATAAAAAGAGTTTCCACGTCTCCTGAAGAAACAAAATATGAAGTAAGGTTAATCGGGCGGATCGAAGATCTGGAAGATCTTGTGTATGATGTTTCAGAAGGCCTGGCTGGGTTAGAGGGAATGTTCCTGGTATATCAGAGGGGCAATTCAATTACATTTGATTCAGGATTATAAAAAAGGAGTTTTAGGTGAAGAATAATTACAATTTATTACATTTACTACTGTGTTTGTCGGGGATTCTTCTCCTTGTTATTGTGGTTGTCGGTTGTGTTTCAAGTCCGGAGACAGCAAAAGGAAATCAGCTGCCGTCCTGGGTAACAATGCCCCCGGCAGATACAAGTGATACAGTCTATTTTATAGGTGCAGGATCTGACGCTAATGGGGATGCTGCTATGGCAAGAGTTCTGGCTGGATCGGACATTGTATCAGGCATAACCCGTTTTCTGGGGGTAAAGGTCAGTTCAGAAACAACAGTAACTGCAAAGGATACTCTGGATAAGTTTACTTCTACATTGGACCAGACAATAAAAGAAACATCCAGTGCTCAGATAGGAGATTTCAGGATTGTTGAGAGTCATACTGAAAAGGATGGCGGTATTGCAAATGTATATCTGCTTGGTGCATATAATAAAAAAGCTCTTTTAGAGGAACAGGCCAGGATAAAAGCAGTATTTGCTGAGCAGAAAGCAGCTATATCCGGTCCGGAAGCAGAGGGTGATTCACTCATGAATTCTTCGGCGTTTTATGAGGCAGCCGTTAAGTATCTTGAAGCAGCATCTGCAGCTTCAACTTCCAAGCTTGATAATGCCGATATTAAATATGAGCGAAATATGAATAAAGCTAAAAAAGCTGTAGGAAGTATTAATCTCTATGCCCTTAATGATAATCTCAACGCTTTTATTAAACAGCCTTTTGATGAGGCGTTCGGGCTTAAAATAACTGGTACACCCGGAATTGATGGCCAGGTTCTGACTGGTGTTCCTGTTCGAATAAGTTACAAGATTGTAAGAACTAATGGCAGAAAAAGTATCAAGGTTGAGTCAGTTGTCACTAATTCCAGCGGAACGGTATCTTTTATTAGACCTCCTGCTAATTTTGTAGGAACAGAAAGGGTTACTATGTCCCTGGATCTGTCTGCCTCTCTTGAAACTCTTGAGAATGTTCCTGATAACTTGTATGCTCAACTTGAATCCCTGGAGCAGATAGTAAAATCAAAGAGTGTTGGTTTTACATACAATATTATATCCAGGGCAAAAGAAATTGCCACAGCTGTCATGATAATAGACCGGGATAATGGTGGTGCTTCCACAGGAAAAACTGAAACTGCGTCGGGCATTTTAGAAGTACTTACTGCAGAAGGATTTTCGATCCGCTCTATTGATGTCGACTCAAATATACTTAAGCTGGGGGATGAAAGTATAGTATCGGCAATTTCGAAAAAGTATGCGGGACGGTTTAAGAGGCTGGTTTTTGGGACTGTTGGTATTAGTGATTTTCAGCAGGACGGGGACAGGTTTACTGTAAAGGTCTCGGGAGATATAAAGGTTGCTGACCTTTTAACAGGAGAAATTCTTTATACTTCCGGAAACAGATTTAAGACTGCTATGGGTAGTAATGCTGCAAGTGCAATGTCTGCTGCGTTTAAGCAGTTTGGTAAGGTTGTTGGTGAGTCAATGGCTAATAATCTGCCGTAGAGACGGGTTTGAAACCCGTCCCTACGGGCGGGTTTCGGAATCCCTCTTTTTTTTTAATCTTTCCAGTTCATTATCCACCTTTATTTTATTTATATTCTTTTCCAGTTCCATTGTGCTCCCGTCCCCAATCAGATTATTCAGATCGGC
>JAUVLL010000081.1 GCA_030600745.1 Spirochaetaceae bacterium
AAAAACATTAAAATTAAACCGGATGTACCCAAAATAGATAAACTTGTCTATTCTATAAATGAACTTGTAGAGTCTATGGGTTTCAAAGGAAGATTTGCAGCATTCATTGTTGTATATATTGATACAACGACAGGGGAAACAAGGTTTTGTAATGCCGGAGATAATCTTGTTCATATCTATAAACAGAGCAAAGGGAGTATGGATATAAAAACTATACCGGAAGCCCCGGCTGCGGGTGTTTTCCCTAACGACATGGTAGAGATGACAGCAGGTTTTCAGGTAATTCCTCATCAAATGGATCATGGAGACATTTTATTTTTGTTTACTGATGGTATAGAGGAAGCACAACGCCATTTTAGGGATTCTGAATCAAAAATTGTGCAATGTCAGGATGAAAGTCATGATAAAAATAATAAAGAGAGAAATGATACTCATTCCAAAGGCGAGAATTTTGAGGAGTTTGGTATTCCCAGAATGCATGAAATAATAGAAGCTGTTATAAACAGAGACAAATACCAGCTTTTTAAATTTCACAATGAGTATGCTGATGAGATTTTTGATTTTGATTTTAGTAGTTGTGATGGTACTTTTAGCGAGGCAATAATTGCTCTGCTGGCAATAGAAAGAATTTACAGGTTTTATTCCAATTCTTCTGTGGGAACCGGAGACAGAATTAGCATAGATGGTATAGTTCTTAATTTCATGGAAGAACATTTTGTTCAATTTGATCGATATTTTCATAACCGGATAGAAAAAGAGGAAGATGAAGAGTATATAACATTTACTCATATTAAAGAAGATGATCAGTTTGATGACCTTACCATACTTGGAATAAGAAGGAAGTAGTCCTGTTGAAAACGCCGTCTTTTTACTGCGAAAACTGCGGCAGGAAAGTTTTGCCAGGCTTAAATGTCTGTCCCGGCTGTGGTCAGGAATTCTCTTCCGTCCGATGCCCCTCCTGCGGTTTTACAGGAGACCCGGCACTGTTTAAAGAAAGCTGCCCCGAGTGTGGTTATGTTGGTAAGGCAGAAGAAGATGAAGATCCAGGGAAAAATATGTATATAGTACGATCCGGCAATGCCGAATTCAGGGGGAAAACAAAAAATAGAAATCATCTTTCTCCCTGGTTGTATAAGATACTTATTGGAATTATGGCAGCGATTATTGTTAGTCTTGTGAGGATCTATTTTTTACTGTAACTGTAAATTACAATGAATCTGTTGGGCCTTTCAAGAAAAAGGCCCTCAAGATCATTTCGAAAAAATTGCATCCTTTGATTTACTTAAACAGCGATTCAATTTCTTTCGCATATAGCTTATCTATAACGCTTCTTCTTAATTTAAGGGTCTGGGTTAACTCTTTACCAACCTCAAATGGTTTTTCCATAAGTTTGAATCTAAAGATACATTCAAAAAGTCTAAATCCTGATTTGGTATTAACCTGTGCCTGAATCTCATTGTGAATATATTCCTGTATTTCAGGATCGCTGAGAAGGTCTTCGGGTTGTACATAGCTTATACCCATCTGAACAGCAATTTCTTCCAGTTGTTTCATGTTAGGTACAATTAGTGCTGCAAGGAATTTTTTGTCCTGTCCTACTACCATATTCTGCAGAATTGCTTCTGAGGCATTTATTTTATCCTCTATGGGAACAGGTTCGATATTTTCTCCACCCATCAGGACAATAGTCTCTTTTGACCTGCCAATAATTCGAACCTCTTTATTATGTGTCATAATACAAATATCACCTGTATTCAGCCATCCATCTTTAACAACCTCATCAGTAGCTTCCTGTCGTTTGTAATAGCCCTTCATGTTTTGAATACTCTTCACATGAAGAGTTCCCTTTTCGCCAGGCCCTTTCAAAGATCCATCTTTCCCTATTACTCTGAACTCAACATCAGGGAACAGAGGCCCTACAGTAGTTCCCACGGGATGATGCTGTTTTCTTACTGCAAGTACAGGGCCGGTTTCTGTAAGGCCATAGCCTTCCAAAAGGCTGATTCCTGCAGCCTGGAAGAAGCTGTCTACATATGGTGGAAGTGCTCCTCCACCGGAAATACCAGCTATAAATCTGCCACCCAGTTTGACTTTTATTTTTGAAAAAACGAGGACATCTCCCAACAGCTTAAATGGGGTTAGAAGAACCATTGGAATTATACTTAAGGTAATATCAAGTGCTCTGTATCGTCTGTGGAAGGTTGGTAAAGTACCTTTGAACATATTGTAAAGGTGAGACCAGGCTCCTCCAACAGTTACAAAAAAATTGAACAGGACTTTTTTTGCTCCCCCCTCTTTGTTCACATTTCTGATTATACCTGCTCTTACTCCCTCCCAGATCCTTGGTACAGAAGCCATCCAGTGGGGTTTGACCTTTGCCATATCCGGAAGCATTATTGCTCCAATTGGTTTTGAGTATGCAATAGTGGCTGCTCTGTCAAGCATTATGTATTCAACGGCCCTTTCAAAGGAATGCCATATCGGCAGAACACTAAGGAATACATGTCCCGGATCCACATCTATATAATCATAGATATTGTCCAGTTGAAAAATGTAGCTTTTATGCTGGAGCATTACCCCTTTTGGGGTGCCTGTTGTTCCGGAAGTATAGATAAGTGTAGCCAAATCTTCATCTGTACCTTTTTCAAGTTCTGTTTCAAATATTTTGTTATCTTTTTCATATGCTTCAGATGATATTTTTTCCAGCTCTTCAAAAGAGAGAATTTCTATTCCCTCAGCTAATTTCTTATCAATCTTGCCGCCAGGAAGAAATACTATTATCTTCTTCATTTTTGGAAGATCTTTTTTTCTGGAAAGTACTTTTTCAGCCTGCGTGGAATTTTCTGTAAATACAAGTTCACAGTCTGCATGCCCAATAATGTACTGCATCTCTTCCGCTGTGGAGTCGGAACCTCTTGGAACATCAACAGCGCCTATGCCAAGAAGGGCAAGATCCGTTATTATCCATTCCTTGCAGTTATCAGACATTATTGCGACATGCTCGTTCCGTTTAACTCCGAGTTTATTTAGCCCTGTCCCTAGTATCTGAACTTTTTTATATAGTTCCTTGTAGGTAATGCTCTGATAATCATCATTCTCATCTTTACTAAGTAAAGCAGATATTTCGGGATGCTTTGAAGCTACTGCTTTAATTCGCTTAGGTACTGTATTGGGGGTTTTCATCTCTTATCCTCCGGGTTTCGGTTCTCGACCGAAATAAATTAAAAAAATATCAGAAAGGTCTTTATTCCAAAAAACCTAGTCTTTAGACTGTATCAAAAACATGCTGTCGTCAAGTCTTTTCTTCTTACTTACAAGAGGAATATTTTCTTCCAGCAGAGAAAATGTAAGAATTTCCGGGAATAAAATGTAATCACTGCCGTCAGGGGGATAGTAAACATAAACAGGTACTCCCGCCTTTCCCAATTTCCTTATCCACTCATCAATAAGGGGATCTTTATTTGTATAATCTCCCTTCATCTTTTTTACAGATCGTTCATTAAAGAATAAATCTCCCTTTTCTGTAAAAAGGATTCTCCCTTCGTTGATTTTACAGACAGAACACCATTTTGCCCCAAAAGCAAGAAATATACCTTTCCCCTCAATCCTGTATTGTTCTAATGCGACAGGATCGAATCCTTCCCATCCTTCCCTGATAGTGTAAGCTTCCGGTTCTGAAAAACTGCGGTCTGTATCAATAAAGTAGTATGCAGAAATTCCTGTTAGTGAGAGTGCAATTATCAGTGCAAGAAAGGCAGAGGGGAATTTAGACCCCGGTTTGCTGAGTTTCCCATAGAACCATGATATAAAAGCAGTGAGTGTTAGAAAAATAAGGAATTTAAACTGAGCATCAGAACTAATTTGAAATCTTAATGAGCTGAAAAGATACAGTACTGTTCCAAATAATAGAAAGCCCATTATTTCCTTAAACGTATCCATCCATGGACCTGGTTTTGGCAACGACTGAATTAGTTTCGGCCATATACCAATTAAAACAAATGGAAGTGCAAATCCTGTACCTATTGATGCAAAACTGGTAATAATAAAGAAGGGCGTTTGGCTGAATGCAAATCCAAGAGCAGTACCAAGAAATGGCGCTGTACAGGGAGTTGCAAGAAGTACAGCAAAAATTCCATTAAAAAAAGAACCAAGCCATCCTTTTCTGTTGGATGCTGCCGCCATTTTATTCATACCGGGGGCATTGATAATAAAAACATCGAATAGGGAAAGTGCAAATACAAAGATTATTGTAATTAGAGTAATAACAAAAAGCGGGTTTTGAAACTGGAAACCCCATCCTACAAGCTGACCTGTCGTTTTCAGCACAATAACTATTACTGCAAGTATCAGTAGAGAAACAAGAACGCCAGCTCCATAAAGAAGGGAACCAACTAATATACTCCTGCGGTCATTTTGACTTTGTCGTACAAGATTTAAGGCCCGCATAGAGAGAATAGGCAGCACACATGGCATTACATTAAGCAGAAGACCGCCCAGGAATGCTAAAAACAGAAATTTCAATAATGTAATAATAGATTGATTATTATTTGAACCATTCCCTTCAATTTCAATCGGGATCTCAATTATTGTTTCTTCAGGGAAGAAACAGACTCCTGCTTCGTTACATATCTGCCATGCCGCCTTCACTTTTAAAGTTTGTTTCCCTGCCGGTGTGTTTTCAGATACCAAAAAAGCAGCTTCAAGAGTTACAGTCCCATAATAATTTTCAAGTTCATCTTCCATAATTCCGGTCGGATAAACAATTTCGCCCATTGGGAACCATGTATTGTTCTCTATGGTTATAAAAAAAAGGTCGTCGGCTCTTGTTTGATGAAAACCTTCAGATATTTGATATGTAACAGTCAGAGTTGCTTCTTCTCCAGGTACAGGAAAAGATGGAGTTATACTCCCCCTAACCTTTACAGCTTTTTCTGCAAAAAGAGATTCCCCGGCTATTACGAAGAAAGTAAAAATCAGGAATATTGCAGCCAGCCTCTTAATCATCAGGGAATGAGTTCCTCAAATATCTTAACCATAAATTCCGAATCCCATTCCATAGCACCAACAAATCTGGCAAGAACTTTTCCATCAGCATCAATAATCCAGGAAGTTGGAATACTTCCCGAGCCATACAACGATGATATTTCCCGGGAATCATCTATTAGTACCGGAAATGTATAACCGTTTTCATTAATAAAACCGACTATTCTTTCTCTTGTCTCTCTTGGCGGAGTGGGAGTTGAAACTGCGAGAATTGTAAAATTCCTATTTTTCAGTTTCTGGTAAAGTTTTTCCATAGAAGGCATTTCTGCCTTGCATGGAGGGCACCATGTTGCCCATAGATTAAGAATAACTACTTTACCTTTTAATGAGTTTAAGCTTACCTGTTTACCATTCATATCTGCTGCAGAGAATGGTGGAGCGTCCATTGTCTGTTGTGGTACACCGAATCCTGCTCTCCAAAGTTTTTCCTGTAAAGCGGACATTGGAGGAGCTTCCTGTGCGGGCGCAAAAGTGACTATTAGAGTCATGAGACTAAGCATTATTATTATCTTTTTCATATATGCAGGATATATAGATATATCTGTTTAGGCAAGCTATTTATGTTATAGTACCGCTTATTATAAGAACGGTAAAATTGTAGAGTCCGTGGGCAATAGCTATAGTGTTCAGTTTTCGTTTTCTTACAAATATGGAAGCCAGAAAGATACCTATTGCAAAGGTCCCAAGAAAACCTGGAAGTCCCTGGTAGATATGTCCCAGTGCAAAAATCAGTGAAGTTCCTGTAATTATGTATATTTCTTTTCCAGGCATGCGAAATTCCGTTAGAAGATAGCTGCGGAAAAAAAGTTCTTCGCTGTATCCTGTAGTTAAACAGGTAATAAAAATTAAGGGTATTAGTTTCCAATTATTAAATTGCCATCCGGGCATTTCTTTGATTGTATTGTGGTCCAGTTTGGTAATAAAAGTAAGAATAATTCCAATGATTAATATAATTGCCATAATCCCCGTAAAATAAATAATACCGGATATTAAATCTTTCATTTTTATTCTATCAAGACCGTAAAGGGATCTCTGAGATGCTGGTTTTTTCCCTATCAAATAGAGAATAAGCAATATTTGAGGGATTACAGTTATCATATAGATCATATTGAACCAGGCAGAATTAAAGACAGATCCGTCTACAACTTGTGTCTGGCTAATAAACCCTGGTAAAAAAAAGACCATAAATAGAATAATTGGCTCTTTTAGAGTGTTAAAATTACATTTTTTTCCTATCTTGTAAAAAAACATGTTTTATTTGCTCCATTTTTGCTGTATCATATAACTTTATATAGTAATGTAAACCGTTTATATCTACATTTCTATAAAAGAATAATAAAAAAGAGGAAGGGATACGATAATAATATTATGCTTCCAATGATTTTGCTTTTTACGCTATTGTTTATTGTGCTTACCCTGATTGTGCTGCTGCGAAGGGCGGGAGGGGGATATTTCCCCTGGATCCATTTTTATACTAAAGGGAAAGAAGCCGGATTTTCATTTTCCGAGGTAAATTTACTCAGGAAAGTTGCTGTAGAGGGTAGATTAAATAACCCTACTTCACTTTTCTGGTCTATTAAGCAACTGGATCGGTCTATACGCGGTTCTATGATTCGATTCAAATCGGAAGGAGTTCTCGACGAAGTCGGAAATATGGAATTCCTATCCAAGCTTTTCGATTTTAGAAAAAATGTTGAAATGAAATTACCCAAATATATGATTGGGTTGACTACAACCAGGAAAATTACAAGAATGCAGTTTCTGAAGATTACATTGCCTGGTCTCGGAACGTATATGTCGCAGGTTGTTGAGAATCAACGCAGATATATTGCAATAACCTATCCTGAAGGTCCTAAATTACCACCCGGGTTTGAGTTCAAAGGCGGGGAATTAAATATATATTTTTGGCGTAAAGACGATGCGGGATATGTTTTTAAATCCAGGGTTCTTGAAGATCATATGGATCATAAAGTTCCTATTCTCTATATTTCGCATTCAAATTCAATAATCCGAAGCCAGAAAAGAAATTCTATTAGGGTTGATATTAATATTCCTGCCCACCTTTATCCTTTACGTACCATTGGTCATGCTACAGAGGATCTGGAAGAAAAACGAGGTATTCGGTGCAGGCTCCAGGATTTATCGGAAGATGGTGCTGCTCTACTTATTGGTGGTCATGGTAAAGTAGGGATGAATGTTAAAGTACAGTTCAAACTTTCTGATACAAATCTGGTAATGTGCGGTGTTGTAAAGGGAGTAAGTTTTCATCAAAATAAAAATACATCAATTATTCATATACAGGCAATTCCTCTTTCCAATAGAACAAAGAATAGAATTCTTGCTTATGTATACAATCTGTTTGGTGAAAGGGGTTTAAAAAATGTCAAACATGCTTCAGCGGTACTCGAAGGATGGTAGGTTCTTTTTAGGAGTATAGAGATGAAGAAAGCGGTTATCTGTCTGATCCTGGTATTATTCCCGGTATTTATATTTGCACAGGATTCCAGCTCAGTTCTTGCAGCAATGCAGAAGAATTTTGCCAGAGGATCTATCTCAACAAAAATTCAGGTCCTTCAAAATTCAGAAGAATTTCCCGATGTGGATATGGGCCCTCTTTATTCTCAGGCCCTGGAGTTTATTCTTGATAATTCCAGAAATCTTGCATCCGATATTGCTACAAGAGAGATGACTATTCTTGTAGTCAGACTTGCGGGAATTAATGGATATAGTGAGTCGTCTTCAATGATGTGGGATCTTTTTGATATATATGATGATACTCAGGTAAAAATTGAGATACTTGGAGCTCTTGGGAGTACGGATCCGGGAGTTAAGGTAGTTACAGGTTTAAATAATTGGTTAAAATTGCAGAATGACAAATTCAGATCCGGCACGTCGGTTGAAAAATCTGTTGTTGCTGAAGCAGTCGTAACTCTGGGGGAGTTTGGAGACAGTTCTTCGTTTTCTATTGTATTCAGTACCGGTTCTGCCGGGTATTCGGATGATATCACATATAAAGCAAACCTGGCTCTGAAAAATCTTGAAGGGAGCTATAGTCAGTCTCTCATTGAAGTAATTAAAATCAGTGTCCCTTCGGATAAACTTGCTGCTTTTAAACTTGCAATTGACGATGATGAGATGTCTATCGAGGAGAAGGGTAACCTTTATAAAATGACACTTGAAACAGGCTTGCATTATCCTGTTGATGAAGATAATGCTATCATACGTGAACTCAGGTATAGTGCTGTGAGACAGCTTGCCCGGATAAAATGGGCCGATGCAAGTAATCTGGTAATAGAGCATTTTAATCGGGTGATCATTGAATATGATCGGGGTACAGCCCCAAAATCCAGTGTTTTGGAAGCAATTTCCTGTCTTGGTGCAATGGGTACCCATGAAGCAGCAAACCGTTTAACCCTGTATCTGGAGTATATGAACTCATATATGGAAAACGGACAGGATATTGATTTACAGATTTCCCTGGCAGTAATTGTCAATATAGGACTAATAGGTGATGCTGTTGCTTTCGATCATCTGTTATATTCCGGTTATCTGGATTACCCCGCCTCAGTAAAAAAAGCTGCGAGAGAGGCTCTAAATAATCTTAAAAGCAGATAGATTAAAGATCCTGCCCCTGGAAAGGCTGTTTGATTTTGTATTGCTGGTACCTGCAATCGTAACTCTTTATACTGATATCCCGAAAGTTATATTAGTCACAGTACTTCTGTCTACTGCTGTTTTTTCTGTTTCTTTTGGCCTTTCCATCTCGATATTTGCTTCAAGGGAATTTCAGCTTCAAAGTAGAATATATTATCTCGTTTTTATTTCTTCCATTATATGCTTATTTATAGTCCAGGGTAGATTTGAAGATACTATTTCTCCAGGGCAGAATGCAGAATATGTTGTTGCTGTCACAGGCAAAGTTATTTCTGACAGTAAAGAGATTGGAGGTGGTGAAAAGATTTTTAATCTCCGGCTATTGTTTTCTGAAGATATCAACTCAAGTAGAACAAGTGCTTCAGGTAAGTTAACCATTGCTTCCAGGGTAGATGTTTATAAGGGACAGTTTGTAAGTATTGAGGGAAAAAATATTCTTGCTCAAAAAACAGCTTTTATTTTTATAGATAGAAAAAATATTACAGCTTTAGATTGGGGGAAATCCTGGAGTGCCGAAATTATGGAAAAACGGGCACAGATTCTTAAGTACCTGAAACAGCGTATCAGGCGTATGGGAGCTGAACCGTCTGTTCTTTTTACTGCTTTATTTATCGGGGTTAGAGAAAACCCTAAAGGAGCTCTTTTTACAGCACTACGAAGGGCAGGTGGTTCTCATATTCTTGCCTTGTCCGGTATGCATCTGGGAATAATCGCCTATGGTATTATGTTTGTATTGACAAGGGTATTCGGTAAAAAAATAAGTTTTGCCGTGACACTTTTAGTGATACTGTTCTATGTTTTTCTTGTAGATGCGGGACCTTCTCTGAACAGAGCTGTAATACTGTTCATTCTTATTGGCTTTCTGGGACTTTCCGGGCGAAGAATTGGCATATTCCATATTCTTTCTATTTGTTTTCTCGTTCAGATTGTACTTGATCCAAATAGTGCATATAAGCTTTCTTTTCAGCTTTCTTATCTTGCCCTTGGTGGAATAGTAGTTGGAAGTGGAAAAATAAGCCGCATGCTGCCTGGAATTATTCCCGGTGGAATCCGGGGAGTTATTGCAGCATCTATCTCTGCACAAATTTTTACTTCTCCTCTGGTACTGCACCATTTTGGAGTTATATATCCGGTTGGAATAGTATCCGGAATAATTTTACTACCAATTGTTACTATTTATATATGGACTGGAATTATCGGGTTGCTGCCCCTCCCCTGGATTTTGCAGAGTCTGGTATTTAGTGTATCTACCTGTCTTTATAAAGCAATTGAGGTATCTGCTGATATTTTCTCACGATTTCCACCTTTGGAAGCCAGGGGTACTATTCTGGTTGGATCTTTGCTATTGGTAATTTTTTTGATATTTTTTCTTTTGGGTGTTGCCCTTCGCAGCAATTCCTAACATTTCGGATCAGGATTATTTGTTTGGTAGGTGTCTTAGTAGGTGCACTTATTCCTTGACAGTGTATATAATGGGTATTATTCTATTAGCATGCAAATTACAGAATTAAGAAAGAATATCTTCTCAGTACTGGATAGAATTCTGGATGAGGGTAAACCTGTTAAAGTAGAGCGGCGGAATGGAAACCAGACTATACCCAGATACCCATATTGTTGTTTGGCTTTATGATAGTGAGATTGAT
>JAUVLL010000075.1 GCA_030600745.1 Spirochaetaceae bacterium
CGATCTACATCTCCTATTCAGAAACTGATTCTGTTTTTCAGGTCAGGGGTAAGAAGAAACAAATGGCAAAGGGGATTCTTCTGGAAGCTGAACCTGGTGTTCTATATCAGCCGGAAATCGATGCAGGAAGCCATCTGTTAATTTCTCCTGGTCATATTAAGTTTTTGAAAGATTGTCTGTTTTCCTATAATAGTATTATTGAGAGGATGGTAGTCAGAGATACTGACACTCGTGGACAGAAAAATATAATCCCCAGGCAATTATTCCATACTATACGTCTTCACAGTTATTATGGAGGTGATAAAGTTTCTTCTACCGGAGATGCAGTTCCATGGCAGTTTCTTGATATTGCCAGTATGTTTATTGTTGTTATGAATAACATCAATAAAAAGCGGATATTACAGGGATTGCCTCTTTCTGAGCAGAGATTTGATGCCTCAAGCTCAGTAGAAAGGGAAACTCTTTTTCAGTACAGGGGAGAGCTTATTGTGGACGCTGCTTTGGGGATTCTTCTGTCAGGAATAGGTTTGTATCAGGAAAAAGTCCATCGGGTGTTATCTCAGAGGCCTGTTCTTGGAAGTCCTGGTTTTACTGGAAAAGAACAGATTATCCTTCTTCAAAAATCAATTAATATTTCAAGAAACTTATTTAGAAACAGAAGTGATATTTCAGCAATTACCAGAATTATGATTACTATGCAGAAAGAGTATCCTGATGGTACAGGATTCCCGTATTTGAATGAAAATCGCTATCTACATGAATTTATACGCCTTTTCCAGATAATTCATTTCTATGATGAAATGACAACCCCTGTTCTTGGTTCTACAATGTTTCCCAAAACTGATGTAATAAGATTTATGAAAGAAAATTCAGGTTCATATAATTATTCTAAAGATAAATTTATACCAGGAGCTCAATTTGATGCTTCTTTACTGGAGGAATTTCTAAATATTGTTAAACCCTGGGATAAAGGTGAAAAGGTTTCTCTTTATGCAGCGGGGTCAAGAAATCACAAGGTTTTTGTTGGAAGAGTATTTTCGTATACTGACAGTCATATCCCTATAGTCTCAATTTTAAAAGATGAAAGAACAGGTAAGACTTTTTCGTTTGGTTCCTTGCTTTTTCATCTTCCCGGAGCTACAGTAATTAGCATGAGAGGGGGGAAGATGATCGGGAAGAAGAAAATCCCTGAACTCTCAGGTATGGAAATTGTTGAGCCGAGTATAAATTTCGGAAATATTCTGGAATGGAGTGATATTCTTTTTGGCAATAAACGCGCTATGGCAAGACGATTTAGATAATTTTGATTTTTTATTATTTTTATCCTTAAAAAACTTTAAACCTGGTATATGTTTAAAGTGTCAGGAGGCGGTGTGTGGACAATGATCTTGAGCTGGAAGGCTTGTTGTTTGAAGAAGAGGAACAAAAAATATCTTTTGAGCAGGAATCTTTAGAAAGTAATGAAAGCCTGTCTGAGCGATGGGCTGCCTGGGTGAATATTGTAAACAGATAAGCAATGTTTGCTGTTTTTAAAAATAGTTTCAAAAAGTTAAGTTTATTTGTTGCATCAACCATAATGTTATTATTGTGAATACTTTTAAAATTTCTCCATTTTGTAATAATTTTATTAACTCCCGTGAGTATCTGTTTATTGTGAAAGAGATCCGTTTATTGTGCTGAAATATGATCGAAGGTGCAATAAATTTCTTATTACTTTCATGAAAAAGATTATTGACATAATATGCAGGTAGTTTTATAGTCTACACGTATCTTTATGTGACTATATATATTAAAGAATATAAATTGTATTATTTATATATATGAATATACGTTTGAAAAATAAGGGGGAGAAACGCTTATGAAGAATTTTAAGGGTTTCATTGTTTTCTTGATTGTGGTAGCCCTTACCTGGCTCTTGCTGACAGGTACGTTTAATAAGGATGACCTTTTAATTGGTGGGTCAGCGCTTATCTTAATTGCAATCCTTTTTTATAGATATAGTGATCTTTATCGTGCTGTAAAGATTACTCCTAAAATTGTTTTTTATTATCCTTTGTATCTTGTTGTTTTCTTAATAGAGCTTTTGAAAGCTAATATTGATGTTGCACTAAGGGTAGTAAACCCTGCTTTACCAATAAACCCTGGTATTGTTGCTGTAAAAACGAGTTTAAAGGATCCTCTTTCTAAATTGATTCTTGCAAACTCCATTACATTGACACCTGGAACTCTGACAGTAGATGTAAAGGATGATACTCTTTTTATTCACTGGATAGATGTTAAGGGAAAGGATATTGAAAGTGCAACAAAGGCAATTAGTAGTAAATTTGAAAAGATATTAAAGGAGATCGTTAAATGATTTTAACATTGTCTTTTGTGTTAATAGGCCTGGCTGTTTTTTTCTCGCTTTTACGATTATTAAAAGGCCCGACAAGTTTTGATCGTCTTCTTGCAACAGATACAATCACGCTTATAACTACAGCTCTTCTGGCTTTAATGGCTGTTTCTTTCAGCAGAGTCATTTATATGGATGTAGCGTTAGTTTATGCAGTTATTGGTTTTGCAGGTGTCGTTGTCATCGCCAGGTATCTGGAAGGGGGACTGTAGGATATGGCTATTGCAGGTAATATTCTTATTTTAATCGGTTCTTTGTTCCTCTTTCTTGGTTCTCTGGGTATTTTTAGAATGCCGGATGTGTATAATCGTCTGCAGGCAGGGACAAAGGCTACAACTCTCGGCGCTATGTCTTTAATTCTGGGAATAGGTTTTCTTAACAATGAGTTTCTTGTTAAAAGTATTGTTCTTATTATATTTATTGTACTTACCAATCCTGTCTCCAGCAGTACAATTGCCAGAGCAAGTCATAAATCGGGTGTTCCCCTTACTGATAAATCTATCATTGATGTTTGTAGAGATGACATAAGAAAAGAGGAGGTATAAACAGTGTTATATCTTTTAAGTTTTTTGGTTCTGGTTATGCTTTGTGTTGGTATTGCAATTATATTTGTAAAAGATATTTTAAGTGCAGTAATTCTTTCTACTGTTGTTAGTCTCATTGTTTCAATTATATTCCTCTTTATTGCTGCACCCGATGTTGCGATAACTGAGGCAGCTATTGGAGCAGCATTAACAGCAGTTGTTTTTGTAATTGCCATAAAGCGTACAAAAATAAAAGAAACTGCGGATAAGGAATAGGTTATGAGAAAATTAGTGAGTATTGTGCTGTTAGCAGGATTCATTTTCTATTTTGCCACCCTTACGGGCGGTCTCATGATTCCTTCTGCCAGTGATGAAAGAAGTAGTGTCGGGTTGGATATTTTGTCCAGAACTGCTGATGAAACAGGTTCTGCAAATGCTGTTACATCAGTCGTTGTCCTGTACAGAGGATTTGATACTCTTGGAGAAGTGACAGTGTTGTTTCTGGCAGCTCTTGGTATTTCAGTTTTTATGAAAAGTACTGGTGGTGTAAGAAAGAAGGCTCTGGATCAGAGCTTTATTTTAAAAACGGGGAGCAGGCTTCTTTTCCCCCTTATGTTTCTTTTTGGAATCTATATCATAACGCATGGACATTTAACTCCAGGCGGCGGATTCCCGGGGGGTGTCATAATTGCAACCGGATTTTTTGTTGTTTTGCTGACGTCAGAATCGGTTGAATTTAATAAGACTGTAATGTCAGTTCTGGAAGGCCTTGCTGGATTGTCTTTCATAGGTCTTGGTCTTGTAGGTCTGTTTGGTCCGGATAATTCATTTTTGCAGAATTTCCTCCCTTTGGGGGACTTTAACACAGTTTTCAGCGCCGGTATTATACCCATTATATATGCTGTTGTTGGTATAAAAGTAGCTGCGGAATTATCCAGTGTTGTCTTTGCAATGAAGGAGTCGAAATGAGTGGTGTAATTTCAATTTCTCTGGTTCTTAATGTTGCATCCTCAGGGCTTATTCTGCTTGGGTTGTACATAATATTTACTCAGAAAAATCTTATCAAAATAGTAATAGGGCTTGGTCTTGCTGATACTGGTGTCAATGTATTGCTGGTTTCTACAGGCTATATTGATGGCAATACAGCTCCAATTTTCTCAAATTCAGCATTGAATATTTCGAATATGGTCGATCCTGTACCCCAGGCTCTCGTTCTCACATCTATTGTCATTGGTTTTGGTGTTTCAGCACTTGCTTTGGCTTTGATAATAAGGCTCTTTGAGAAGACTGGAACACTTGATACCTCAAAAATAAGGGGGCTTAAGTGGTAAATCCAATACTGCTCATAATTATTCCGTTAGGAACAGCATTCCTTATTTCTACTGTAGCAGGTTCACTGAAAAACAGTACGAAGTACCTTGCTTTCCTTGCCTTGCTTGCAAACGTATGGATAAGTATATCCCTGCTGCCGCAGGTACTGAAACATCCTGTTAATGTAATAATTGCCGGAATTAAACCGCCTTTAGGTATTAATCTTCTTGTTGGTCCCATGGGAGCCATTTTTTCAATAATTATTTCTGTAGCCGGTATTCTGGTTTTGCTTTACTCATTTAAATATATTGAAGGAGAGGGGCAAAGCAAGTACTATACGCTTTTTTTACTTCTTATTACCGGGTCCCAGGGTATGATACTTACGGGAGATATTTTTAACCTGTTCGTTTTCTTTGAGATCCTTGCTATTTCTTCCTATATCCTTGTAGGTTATGCAGGGGACAGGAATGGTTTTGAAGCCGCAGTAAAATATTTAATACTTGGCTCCGTTGGTTCTGTGTTTATACTTGTTGCTGTCGCACTCATTTACCAGGAAACAGGGACCCTTAATATGGCTGATCTTGCAGGAAAGTTTGCGTCCGTTGCTTCGGGTAAGAAAATGATGATCATGCTTTTCTTTATAACCGGAATGGGTGTTGAAGCAGCTATTTTCCCGTTAAACAGCTGGCTGCCGGATGCGCACTCATCAGCCCCTTCTTCAATTAGTGCTGTACTTTCAGGTTTTGTCATTGAAGTAGCTCTTATAGTAATTATTAAGTTTGTTTATTCAATTTTTGCTATGACTGAAATTCTTCAATACTTAAGTCTTGTGGGTGTTATTACCCTCCTGGTTGGTGAGTTTGCCGCTTTTAATCAGGGAAACATAAAAAGAGTTCTTGCCTACTCGAGTATAGGCCAGATAGGTCTAATCCTTTTTGCAATGACTTTGAACAGTGAAGCAGGATTAAGTGCCGGAATGATGCAGGTAGTTAATCATACTGCTTCAAAGTCTATTCTTTTTCTTGTTGCAGGATACATGATAAAAATGACCGGATCATATCAGTTTACTGATTATAAGGGAATTGCAAAAAAAATGCCTGTTAGTTCATTTCTATTTGTTCTCGGGGTACTTTCCCTGATAGGGGTACCTCCTTTTCTGGGATTTTTCAGCAAACTGAATATTATTATTGCTGCATTAGCTGTCGGGAATACTTTTAATACGGTTATGGTTTTTCTTATCCTTCTGGGTACAATTATCGAATCCGTGTATTTCTTAAAAATCTTACAGATTTTTTATATAGGGGATCCTATCAAGGGAGGGGTCAAAGAAGCTCCTTTTACGGCGGTCTTTCCTATTGCTATTTTTGCAGTGGTAATATTACTGGGATTTCTTGTCCTTCCCGAAATTAATATCTACGCAGGGAGTGCTGCTGCTGAATTGTTCACTAAAATCCAGATTACACAGGTCTTTTAAGAGGAGGAGCCATGTCGATAGTATCGGGTCTTTTATTGATTGCACTTGCGGGTGTAATCCTCAATGTGCTGTTTTATAAATCAAAAATAGTACAGAAGTATGTAAGTCTGCTTCTTTTTGCGGTTCTGGCGTACCTTAGTTTTAATATGTATAAGCAGGTTGGTTCTCACTTTAGTATTCCGTTTTTAATAGCAGGGCAGAGTATTGGATTTACTATTACCTGGCTTAACTACTATTTCGCTTTAATGATAACCGGAATAACATTGCTTACAGCAATCTTTTCTCTCAAATATATGGAAGGGAAAGAGGGTATTGTCCACTATTACACAGTCCTTTTCATGAAAACTTTCGGAATGCTGGGGGTGATTTTATCATCCGATCTTATTACCTTCTTTGTTTTTTGGGAAATTATGAGCTGGAGTACTTTTTCCCTTATGTCTACCGGAGGAAAAGAAGCTCCAAAATCTGCTTTAAAATACTTTATATTTGCTGTTACAGCTTCAATGATTCTTATGGTAGGAGTTGTGCTGAGTTACAGTTTATTCGGATCTTTTGATTTTGCTGTTATTCACAGTAAAATAGATTCTCTTTCTCTGCCGATGACGGGATTTTTGTTATCAATTTTTATTGTGTCCTTTTCTATTGAATCTGCCGTTTTTCCTATGCATTCATGGCTTCCTGAAGGTTATTCCAATACCTTTACA
Source organism: Spirochaetaceae bacterium (assembly GCA_030600745.1). Lineage (GTDB taxonomy): Bacteria > Spirochaetota > Spirochaetia > B11-G9 > B11-G9 > JAJRQE01. The sequence continues at coordinate 6,406 of JAUVLL010000075.1, forward strand.
ACTTTTACTGCATATCTTACCGGTATATCAACAAGAATTGGTATTTACGGAATAATCCTGTTTCTTTTCGGTATTTTTGGAATACAAACAGTAGATAAACTGGTTATTCTGGGAAAAATAAATTTTAGATATATCTTTGGAGTTTTTGCAGCTCTTACTATGATAATACCGACCTTTACTGCTCTTTATCAGCATGATGCCAAAAAACTTATTGCATGGCACAGTGTTGGTCAGGGAGGGTATATGCTAATTGGACTTGCAAGTGCGAACGCTCTTGGTATTTCCGGAGGCATTCTTCATATTATAAACTACCTGACCTATCAGGTGCTTATTGTTTTTGCAATTGCCTCCGTTGAGTATCGTACAGGTACAACAAACCTTAACAAACTTGGCGGACTTATTAAAAAAATGCCGGTTTCTTATCTTGCGCTTCTTTTTGGTATTATAGGTCTTGCAGGACTACCTCCTATGAATGGTTTTGTCTCAAAATGGTTCATATATAAGGCTCTTATTATGTCCGGTTATCCCTTTCTTGCCATTGCTGCAGTAATAGGGACTATCGGTACTATTCTTTCGGTATACAAACTTATTCATAATATGTTCTTAGGGCAGCTTCCCGAAAGGTACAACGATATTAAGGAAGTTTCTTTCAGCATGCAGCTGCCAATGTGGATTCTTATGATAGTTGTTTTCGGTCTTGGTGTTTATCCCGGGCTTGCAATGGGGTTGATTGCAAAGATTCAAACCTCCCTTGGTCTTGCCGTGGTTCCGTACTCTCTGCATGGCATAGCGTCAGGTTCAGGTCAGCTTAATATGCTTGTTATAACAGCATTGTTTATGGGTGGCCTTGCCGTTGCCTGGATCATCTACCTTCTGGGCAGCAGGCGAAAACATGTAAATCAGTATAATAATTATGCGGGTGGACACTTTTTAAACAAAGATGTGGCCTACAATTTTAACTATGAATTTTATGCTGCCATTGAACATGTTATTGATCCTTACCGGAAAAAGATAATTGAACGCACAGAGCGTGGTATTATTGGACTGGTAGATGCCGTTTCTGAATATGTGCGGAGGATATATACAGGTATGATTAATACCTATGCAATATATATATTAACTGCTTTTGTAATAACCATTATTTTTCTTAAGGAACTGATATGAACACAGTACTATGGATAATATTTCTTCCGATAATTATATTTATTATTGGAACGTTTATGCTCGGGTATTCAAGAAAATTCATTGCCCGGATTGAAAGACGGTATGGCCCTCCAATTCAGCAGGTTTTTTATGATATTTTTAAGTTGATGAATAAGAAAACAAATATTTCCCATGGATGGATGCATGATATTGCTATTCTTATGCTACTGGGTGGTACGCTGCTGACTTTGTACTTTATTCCTGTACCGGGGTTTCATTTCTTTGCCCAGTATGGAGATATGCTTGTAATAATGTATATTCTTCTTATCCCCGCCCTGGGTATGGCATTGGGAGTGGGCGAAACAGCTAACCCCAATGGAAGTATTGGTATTTCCAGAGCTCTTATGATGCTGGCCGGGTACGATATTCCATTTTTTCTTACCTTTATCGGGATGGCGATGCTTAACCAGACAACTTCAATGTACGAACTTATCAATATCCAGCAGGCCGGCGGTTTTTTCGGATGGGGGCTTATTACAAATCCCCTTCTTGGTGTTGCTGCATTAATTGCCCTTCAGGGTATGCTTGGAGAAAAACCTTTCGAAGTTATGGTTGCACCTCATGAGATTGCAACAGGTCCTATGACAGAGATGGGCGGCAAATATCTGGGAATTATGATGATACAGCATGCTATAGCTGTTGTTGTTGAACTTACAATTTATATCAATCTGTTTCTTGGCGGTGCCTTAAACTGGTTTGAGTACATTATAAAACTATTTGTTCTTTTTACGGTGCTTTTAAGTGTTAATGCAGTATTCGGCAGATTCAGAACAGATGATGCTGTCAGATTTATGTGGAAGATACCACTACCCATGGCGGTAATAGGTGTCCTTTTTATCATCTTCTAAGGAGCAAAATGAATGGAAGAAAAATTAACCCAGCGAAGTGTCTGGGAGAAGATATCAAATAAACTCAGTAAGCGTTCTTTGTGGATGCTTCACTACTGTACCGGGTGCGGCGCTATTGAGCTGCCGCCGACTATGACTGCCCGTTTTGATATGGAACGTTTTGGAATTAGTCCAATGGTCACACCGCGGCAGGCTGATATCCTTCTTATTACCGGATATCTTTCGGTAAAGACCTTAAAAAGAGTTGTACTTACCTATGAGCAGATGCAGGCTCCGAAGTATGTTGTTGGATTTGGTTCATGTACCATAAACGGCGGTATGTACTGGAACAGTTACTCAACGATGAAGTGCCTTGATCAGTATATTCCGGTTGAGACGTACATCGCCGGTTGTATGCCCCGTCCGGAAGCAATTATCGCATCATTTAATGATTTGATTGCTAAAATTGATCGGGGTGAAGCTAATTCCTGGAAAGATTATTATAAAAATTATGATTTTTATAAAGCTAACCAGGACAGAACTTTTGAAGGTCCTATTGAAACATACAATGATATTAAAGCTGATGCTGCCATGTTCAATATAAAATAGGGGGAAGTGAGCACATGGAATATGAATTAGAGAATTTTATTATTGATAAAATGCAGCCGGAATTCCCGGAAGCTGTTTTTACTATTAAGAAATCACGGCGTGTTGAAGTTAAAATGTCGTCAGACCAACTATATAATTTTGCTGTACGAATGCAGAAAAAATGGAATTTTCTTCATCTGTCTGCCATCAGTTGTGTGGATTGGTTACAGGATAATGAGTTTGAACTTGTTTATCATTTCTGGAATTATGATGAGAAAGTTCTTGTAATGGCAAAGATTCGCATACCCAGGGAAGAGGAGTCTCATTTTGAGACTATTTCAAATCTCTGGCAGCCTGCAAAATTTTTTGAACGGGATATACATGAGATGTTTGGCGTTTACTTTGACGGCAGTGAGGATATGGAAAGATTTATTCTCACTGATTGGAATGGTCCGCCCCCAATGCGTAAAGACTTTATTACACGTGAATATGCACTGAACTTTTTTCATTATAGAGAATATGATCCCGAGTGGTTGAAAGATATGATGGGAGCAGGAGAAGGTAATGAGTAATATAGACGAAGTAAGAGATTATGAACTTTTTATCGGCCCTAACCATCCTGGGATCGAAGGTAACTTTTCACTAAAGCTTAAGTTGCTGGGTGATAAAGTAATAAGTGCTAAAACAGATGCCGGATATCTTCATCGTGGTTTTGAGAAACTTATGGAAGAAAGATTGTTTATCCAGAATATTGCAATAGTTTGCCGTATCTGCGTTCCCGACCCTGATCCCAATGAGAATAATTACGCCAGAGCAATAGAGGAGATTGGAGGAATAGGGGTCCCTGAAAGAGCGAAATGGATAAGAACTCTCGTATTGGAGTTATCAAGACTTGCATCACATCTTTTTATTATTGGCGGTCATGCGGCAACAACCGGGTTATATGCGTTTCCAAACTGGACAATTGCTGATCGTGATCGTATTTTAGAGCTTTTTGAAGAGCTTACCGGAGGAAGAGTCTACCATATCTATCAGCTCCCCGGAGGCGTGCGCAGGGATTTTCCGGATGGTTTCGAAAGGCGTGTTCTGGAAGTAATGGATTATATAGAAAGTCGTCTTCAGGATTATGATGACCTGGCAATAAATAATGCACTTTTTATTAAAAGAGCAACAGGAATTGGTGTTCTAACAAGAGAACAGGCTGTAAGCTGGGGTGTTACGGGTCCGAATCTCAGGGCCTGCGGTGTTGCTGCAGATGTACGAAAAGATGATCCTTATGAAATTTATGAAAAGCTTGAATTTGATATACCTACTATGACAGAAGGTGATGCTTATGCCAGAATGATCGTTCGGAGGAAAGAAATGGAGCAGAGTATCAGTATAGTTCGTCAAATAATTGACAAAATTCCTTCCGGTTTAGTTTGGAACAAGATTCCGAATCCTCTTAAGTGGAATGTTGCGGCCGGGGATGCTTATGTAAGAACAGAATCTTCAAAGGGTGAATATGCTTATTACATGGTAAGTGACGGTGGACGAAAACCCTACCGTGTCCATGTACGCGGT